>NZ_JBFAZW010000095.1:0-42031 GCF_040682015.1 Dactylosporangium sp. NPDC051485 | reverse complement strand
GGACAGCCGATGATGAGAGCGATCCCGTCGGCCACCTCGACCCAACCTGGCCGGGTTGAGGTCGTAGATCAAATTCTATAAGTAGCCGATGTGCGCGCACCCGAACGCGCTTGATATAGGTGATCTCATTACGGGGTGATGCTGATAAGAACCGGTTGCGAGGAGGGCATGTGGAGCGCGGCGAACTTTGGTGGGCTCAGATCGACGAAAAGCGGCCCGTCGTGCTGCTCTCGGGGGGCACGGGGCCGGAATTCCTGGCCATGCAGATCGTCGAACCCGCCACTCCGTCGCAGAAGCTCGGTTTCGTCTTGATGTCTGGCGAGCAGGCGGTCGATGTCGACGAGCGACGCCGGATCGTAGAGGAGGCCGGGCCGGACGCACGCGCCATCGGCATCGAGGTCTTTTTCGGAGCCGAGGAGGGCCTGGGGGAGAGCGGCGTGGTTCGCGTGGCGCTGCCCAAGGACGGCAAAATTTTCTGCACCTGGGAGATGACTGTCAGCGTGGAGTTCCTGATCGAGAAGATTGGCGTCCTATCCCCGGCCAAGCAGCACGAGCTGGACATCGCCCTATCGCTCACAGGCGCCGACCGATGACATGATCCTTGGGACATCGAGCCACGTCCCATCTTGGTGACGCGACGACCCGAGCCGGGACCGCCTTGTTCGTCTCCATCTACTTGTCGCGGGCCAGCTCACCGCATCGTCATCCGACATGATTTCTGAGACCGGACAGATCCTCCAGGAACGCCCGGTCGCCGCCCGATACTGCGCCGAACGTATCCATGGCGCGATCGAACAGCCGAACGTCGCACGCTGCCACTCGACGAATCACGCGTCATTTTGACCCGCCAAATGCCAAGATCGCGGGCTGTGAGCGTGCACGGGCCTGCGCCGTGCCAGCTTCGATCTCGGAACCATAACGGATGACCTCGATCGATTGGTCTCGGGTCTGGCCGCCGAGCTGTCTGCGACATAATCCGGCCCATGCGGGGGAGAGCGAAGTGGACCGGGCTCGGCGCGGTAGTGGTAGTGCTAGGCCTCGCGGCGGCGGGCGCGTGGCGGTACGAGGAGCACGTCCACCGTCAGCCGGACTGGCAGATCCACCATACGGCGGTGCCCGACGCGGCAAAGAAGGTCGACGATGTGCTCGCCCAGTTCGAACGCGACCACCTCTACAAGGCCGACGACTACCTGCACTCGGCCGGCCAGCACCCCGACGTCCAGGTCCTCTCGGTTACCGGGCAGACCCACTGGCAGACCGGCGTGACCCTGATACTGAAGGTGACGGGTCACGGTATGGCGCGCGGCTTCGATCACGTGGTGCTCCAGCAGGGCGACGTGCCGATCTGCTTCCGCCTGCAGATGGGCCCGAAGAAGGACAGCCGCGACGACGACGTCGACTGCCCGGCGGGAGCGCCGCTGTCGGTTCCCAAAGACCCGTCCCTGCAGGGCGTCGACGAGCGCCTCCGGAGCGCGCTGAACCCCGTCGGCCCGAACGAGGCCGCCGTCCGCTCCGCGGTGGCCGGACTGAAACTCGACCCGGCCATCCATCAGGATTTCGCCGTTCAGGACGGCGTTGTGGGGGTGGCGCTGCGCGCCAGTCAGTACGATTGCGTCGTCGCTCGCGTCGCTGCCCCGGGGGACGTGACACTCTGGCGGCCGTCGCACACCCAGCTGGCCCCGGGCGAGTTGGACTGCTCCGCCGGGCTGGCATTGAGCAGCGAGTTCAACACCTCCCCGCACTGAGAACTCAGCCGGCGCACTTGATCGGCGCGTAGGTCACCTGGCGAGGCTCTGGAACGCGCTGCAGACCTCGTCGAGTGGGCGCCGGCGCGGTCAGGGTCATGCCCGCACTGTACCGATAAAGCCGCCCCGGACCATCTCGTGGCCGGGCCGGGGCGTCGGTCAGGAGTTCGGACGGTGCGGTGGGTCAGGCCGGGCAGGGGCGCGCCCGATCCCCGCGGGAGTCATGCGTGATCCGTCCATCGAGGACCGTGAGCACCACCCGGTGTTGAAACTCGCGACCCGCGAAGGGCGTGTTCGCCGAACGACTGACCCGGTCGGCCGGATCTACCCGCCACGGGCTTCGCCGTACGACGCAGAATGTGGCCGGCCCGCCGGCCTCCACCGGGCGCCCGGCCTGCCCGCCGATCTGGCCGATCTCGGCCGGACGGGTCGACAGCACGCGTGCCACCGCCGCCCAGTCGACGCTCGTCCCATCCGTGCAGACCTCGGCCGTGACGGCCAGCGCGGTCTCCAGGGAGGTGAGACCGAACGCGGCCTCCTGCCAGGAACCCGCCTTGGTGCGGGCGGGGTGGGGCGCGTGGTCGGTGGCAACGATGTCGATGGTCCCGTCGAGCAGCGCGGCGCGTACGGCGCGCACATCGTGGTCGGTGCGCAGCGGCGGGTTCACCTTCAACGCCGGACCCTGCCGCACCGCATCCGTGTCGGTCAGGACGAGGTGGTGCGGGGTGACCTCCGCGGTCACCGGCAGCCCGGCGCGCCGGGCCGCCCGAACGAGTTCCACAGCACCGGCGGTGGAGACGTGGCACACGTGCAAGCGTCCGCCGGTCGCCGCGGCCAGGGCCAGATCGCGGCCGATCACGGCCTGCTCGCCCTCGCCCGGCCAACCCGGCACGCCGAGGTCGCCGGCCACTCTGGCGTTCACCACGCCGTCGCGGACGATTGAGTGGCTCTGCGCGTGCTGGGCGAACACGCCGCCGCGGCGCGCCATCGCCCGCAGCAACGAAAGGACGAGGGCCGCATCGTCGACGCATCGCCCGTCGTCGGAGAACACGGTGACGCCGGCGTCGGCCAACCTGTCCACGTCCACGAGGTCGCGGCCGGCGAGCCCGATGGTCGCCGCGGCCACGGGATGCACCCGTGCCGCGGCCGTTCGAGCCCATGCACGCACCCGCTCGACGCGGTCGACCGAGTCGGTCACCGGCGAGGTGTTGGCCATCGCGAAGAGGTCGGTGAAGCCGCCGGCCGCCGCCGCCCGTGTGCCCGAGTCGATGGTCTCGGCCTCCTCGCCGCCCGGCTGTCGCAGGTGGGTGTGCAGGTCGACCAGGCCAGGTAGTACCACGTCCGCTTGCGGGCCGGACGATCCGGCTACCGTCGCCGGCACGGGTGTGATCGCCGCGATCCGCGCGCCACGGACGAGGATGTCGACGAGGCCCGGGCGGCCCGCGATGGCGACGCCGGTCAGATGCAGTTCCGGCACCGTGCTCATCCCTCGGCGTCCAGGCGGATCATGGTCTCCAGCACGACTCGGGAGCCGCCCGCGATGTGTGCCGCCGAGGTGAACTCCTGCGGCGCGTGGCTCAGGCCGTTGCGGCTGGGCACGAAGACGAGCGCCGCCGGAGCGATGCGGTTGATCTGCTGGGCGTCGTGGCTGGCGCCACTGGGCAGCACCCGGTAGGACAGCCCGAGCGCGGCACACGAGTCGCGCACCTGTCCGGCGATCGCGGCGGACAACAGCACCGGGGACGTGTCGGCCAGAACGTCGATCTGGGCGCTCGTCCCGTGCGCCCGCGCGATCCGGTCGAACTCGGCGGCCAGCCGCCGGGCGACATCCCGCTGACGCACGGTGTCCACGTCACGGATGTCGACCGAGAAGTCGACCGCTCCGGGGATCGTGGTGATCGAGCCCGGTTCGACCTCGAGCCGCCCGACGGTGACCCTGGTGCCGTGATGTTTCTCGTCGCGAGCCAGCCGGTCGCCGAGCGTGACGCACTGCGCGGCGACCACGAGTGCGTCGTGGCGCAGGTGCATCGGCGTGCCGCCGGAGTGGGTGGCGCGGCCGTGCACCGCGACCCGCAGCCGGGTGCTGCCGGAGATCAGGTCGACCACGCCGATGTCGGCGCCGCGGGACTGCAGCACCTCGCCCTGCTCGATGTGCAGTTCCACGAACGCGTGCCAGTCTTCGGGCCGCCAGCGCGCGTCGTCGATGCGGTCCGGATGCAGCCCGACCGCGCTCATCGCCTCGGCCATGCTCCGACCGTCGCGGTCGACGAGCCGGTCCAGGTCGGCCCGGCCGGTCAGACCGGCGACCATCCGGCTGCCGTTGCACGCCTGGCCGAACCGGGCCCCCTCTTCGGCGGCGAACGCGATGAAACGCCACTTCCTCCGGTGTGTCACGCCCCGGCGGGCCACCACCTCCGCGATCTCCATCGCGGCGGCCACGCCGGCGATCCCGTCGAAGCCGCCCCCGTGCGGGACGGTGTCCAGATGGGAGCCGGTTCCGATCGCGCCGAGGGTGTCGTCGTCGCCGGGCAGCTCGGCGATCGTGTTGCCGGCCGGGTCGGTGTGCACGAGCAGGCCGAGGCCGGTCATGTGCCGGGTGAAGACGGCGTGCGCCTCCCGCTCCAGCGGGGTGTAGGCGAGCCGGGTGCAACCCTCGCCGGCCTCGGTCAGCTGCGCGAAACGGGCCAGGTGCGCCGCGATCCGGCCACTGTCCACAGTGTCCGGTGCCGCCGCGCTGTGGACGGTCGGCGGTGTCATGGCGTGTGGTCCAGACTGGCCATCGCGACGCCGTCCAGGGCCGGGTGGGCCGACGTCACCGGCCTTACCGAGCAGACCGCGACGACCCGGCCGCCGCCGCGCATCATCGCGGCTACGAGCGGTCCGACCGGCTGGTCGGCGGTGACGTCGTTGGCGATGAGGACGGTCCGTTCGGAGGCGATCCACTCGGACGGCTCGTTTCCGTCCAGCAACAACCGACCCAGGTCGATGTCCGCCTCGACGCGGCGGATCCCCAGCTGCCGGGCCACCACGTGGGCGAGCAGCACGTCGAGCGTGGCCGACCAGCTCACCAGCAAGGTCGGACGGTACGCCGCGGCGAGCTGCGCCAGCGCCGCACCGGCACGTTCCACACTGGACGGGTCGGCCCGATTCGTCATGGACATGAAGCTTCTCCTGTCAGGCTGGGAAATATCCGTGCGGCTTGCGGCGCACAAGCGCGATGGTGCGCGGCTCGCCGGCACGGTCGCATCGGCCCGGTCCGCCCGGCTGGTCCAGATGGTCGTCGTCGGCGACTACGACGGCCACCGCGGCGATCACGGCTTCGTGCGCGCGCAGCCGCGGCACGAGCTCTTGCGCCGTCGCCACGCTCACTGCGACGGCCACGACCTGATCCCCCCGGTCGAGCTCGCCGAGTGTCGGCTCGTCGCGCCCGGCGGGGAACGAGACGAAGGGCAGCCCGGTCCACAGTGACACCGCGGCACCGAGCGCCGCGGCGCCCGGCCCACCGGCCGCGATCCGGTCGGCGGTCGCGGGGATGTGCCGGGCCAGCCCCGCCGCCAGCCGGCGCAGGAGCGTCGGCCGGGACAGCCACCGAGCCGCCACGTCGTCATAGCCCGCGCCGGCGGTGCTCGCGGCCCAGAGATCGGCCGCCAGCTCGGCGTCGAGCTCGTCGGGGGACCGCTCCAGTGCGGTCAGGGTGAACGGGCTCATGACTTGGCCCTGGTGTTCGGCGCGCGCCGGGCCCAGCTGGCGTCCAGGCCGGGCAAGCCGATCACATCGGCGTCGCCGGCGAACAGGTCGGTCAGCTCGGCCTCGCTCGGGTCGGCCGTGAACGGCTTGTCGTAGCCCTGTTCCCGGGAGATCCGCTGCGCGGCGTCGAGCACCACTCGCGCCGCCGCTGCGCGTTCGGCCGCGGTGGTGACCCGCGACCAGGCGGCGCAGACGGTCACGGCGGTGCTGACCCGGCCCGCTGGCCCGCTGTAGACGGGCGCGGCCACGGCCCACACGCCCTCATCGAGCTCGTTGTCGCAGACGTCGAACCCGCGCTCGCGAATCAGCGCCAGGTGGTCGATGATCCGATTCAGCTCCCGCACCGTCCCGGCCGTGAACGACGGCCGGGGGAACGATGAGAGCAGCGCCTCGGCCAGGGCCGGGTCCTGGTAGGCGAGGATCGCGCGGGCCGACGCCGCGGCGTGCAGCGGGACTTCCTGGCCGAGGCGGACGAACAGGCGCAGCGGCCGCTTCGTGCCGGCGATGGAGACGGCCACCACCCGGCCATCGATGAGCTGGGTGAGTATGACGCTCTCGCCGCAGCGCCGTTCGGCCTCCATCAGCGCCGCCGGCGGCTGGATCAGGAAGGGCTCGTAGTCGTCGCTGTGGCCCAGCTTGAGCGCGTTGGCGCCGAGCACGTAGCGCTTCGTTGTCGGCGATCGGCTGACGAAGTCCTCGTGCTCCAGGGTGCTCATCAAACGGTGCATGCTGCCGACCGGGATCTCCAGTTGCTGATGCAGCTGCTGCAGCGTCAGGCCCTGCCGGTAGCTCGAGAGGTGATTGAGCACGGCAAGCGCGCGCACGACGACGTGCATCGGTTTCTCCTCACCAGTCTTGCCCATCAGCCTTCCCCATCCCTCGTGTCAGACATGTTTCCGCTACACGAAATAGTTGTTTCCGCACTTCCCGAAGTATCGAAGGCGCTGGACGAGGTTGTCAATGGCCTGCTTACAGCATATTTGCATCGCCTCTTGACAGCCGCTGAACACCTTCCAATACTTGCCCGATCAACGGTGGAAAACTGATTTCCGCCACACGGAAACATGCTTGAGGAGGCCCGGCTTGGTTGACGCAGTCCTAGCCGAACCCACCACCGCCACCCGCCCCGGTGGCTGGCGGCTCGGGCCGATCGCGCTGCTCGCCGGCAAGAAGATCGGCGGTGCGCTGCTCGTGATCTGGGGCGTGGTCACCTTCACCTTCCTCGTCGTCCGGGTCGTCGCGCCCGACCCGATCGGCCTGCTCGTCCCGCCGGGCGCCGGGCTCGAAGCGCGGGAGGCGGTGCGCAGCGAGCTCGGGCTCGACGGCTCGATCCTTCGCCAGTACGGCATCTACCTCCGCGACCTCTCCCGCGGCGACCTGGGCATCTCGTTCGGCACCAACCAGCCCGTCACCAGTGACCTGCTCAACCGGTTCCCAGCCACGCTGGAGCTTGCCGTGCCGGCCCTGATCATCGGTGTCGTGCTCGGCACCGGCCTGGGCGTCGTCGCCGCGCTGCGCCGCGGCAAGCTCGCCGATCACGCCGTGCGCGTCGTCACCGTGGCCGCCCTGGCCATGCCGCCGTTCTGGCTCGGCCTGATGCTGCTGTCGGTGTTCTTCGTCAACCTCGGGGTCCTGCCCGGGCCGATCGGGCGAATTCCCGCCGGCGTCGACCCGCCACCCACGGTGACCGGCTCGTACGTGCTCGACGCGCTGCTGGCCGCGGACACGCACACGGCCGGCCTCGCCGCAGCGCAGCTGGTGCTGCCCGTGATCGTCCTCGCCTGCGGCATCTTTGCGCCGATCACGCGGGTCGCCCGCTCCGGCATGGTGGAGGCCCTGCGCAGCGACTACGTCCGCACGGCCCACGCGTACGGATTCACTCGGCGCCGGGTGCTGAGCACCCATGCCCTGCGCAACGCGCTCCTGCCGGTCATCACCATGATCGCCAACGGGGTCGCATTCGCGTTCACCGGCGCCGTGTTGGTCGAGGGGGTCTTCGGCTGGCCGGGCATCGGGCAGTACGCCCTCACCGCCGTGCAGCAGTCCGACTTTCCGGCCCTGCAGGGATTCGTGCTCTACGCCGCGGTCGTCTACGTCGTGCTCTACGCGCTGGTCGACCTCGCATACTCGCTCGCCGACCCGAGGGTGCGGTCATGACCATTCCAGTACCCACCGCCCCGGCGGGCAGCGCATCCGCCCGGCGCAAGGCCGGCCTGCGCCGATGGTGGCGGCACGGTCCGATCTCGGCGCGGCTCGGCGCGTCGCTGATGCTGCTGCTGCTCGTCGCGGCGATCGCCGGCCAGCTCTGGACGCCGTACGACCCGCACACCCCCGGCGTCGGGGATCCGTTCCTGGCCCCTGACGCCCGCTACTGGTTCGGCACCGACCAGGCCGGCGCCGACGTGTTCTCGATGACCCTTGCCGCGACCGCGACCGACGTCTGGCTGACCGTGGTCGCGGTGGTGCTCGCGTTCGTGCTCGGCGGCCTGCTCGGTGCCGTGGCCGGATACTGGGGCGGCTGGGTCGACTGGCTCATCATGCGCACCACCGAGATACTGCAGTCGTTCCCGGCGCTCCTGCTGGCCATGCTCCTGGTCGCGGCGCTGGGCAACGGGCTGGGCAACGTCATCGTCGTGGTGGCCTTCGTGGGCCTGCCCGGCTACCTGCGGCTGATCCGGGCCGAGGTGATGGCCAGGCGCGGCTGGGAGTTCGCCGACGCCGCGATCATCGCCGGCAACAGCGGCGCCGGCGTGCTCGCCCGTCACCTCGTGCCCAACAGCCTTACCCCGCTCGTGTCCTACGCCGCCATCAACGCCGCCTGGGTCGCGATCGTCGTGTCCAGCCTCGGCTTCATCGGCGTGGGCATCGAGCCCGGCAGCCCGGAATGGGGATCGATGATCGCCAGCGGTCGTGACTTTCCCGATGAATATTGGATATCGCTCTTTCCCGGCGTCGGCATCCTGTTGCTGTCGACCGCCTTCTACCTGCTCGGTGACGGCACCGTCGATCGGGACGAGCGATGAACACTTCCGCGCTGCTCGAGGTGCGAGGACTCTCCGGGGTGTTCCACCACCCGGAGGGCGACACCCCGGTCCTGCACGACGTGTCGTTCGACCTTCCGCAAGGCGCCATCACCGCCGTCGTCGGCGAGACCGGCAGCGGGAAGTCGTTGACCTCCCTGTCGATCCTCGGCCTGCAACCGCCGGGCCTGGCCACCGAAGGCTCGATCCGCTTCGACGGCCGGGAGCTGATGGGCCTCGACGAGACCGGCTATCGCGCCCTGCGCGGGTCGCAGATCGCGATGGTCTTCCAGGATGCCCGCGCGTCGCTCAACCCGGTGCTCACCGTCGGGCGGCAACTGCGTGACGTCGCACGGCTGCACCGGGGACTCTCCCGCCGTGACGCGGACGCGCTCGTCGAGCAGAACCTGGCCCGGGTCGGCATCCCCGAGCCCCGCCGCCGGATGGCCCAGTACCCGCATCAGTTCTCCGGCGGCATGGCCCAGCGGGCGATGATCGTCATGGCCCTGCTCTGCGAGCCGCGGCTGCTGCTGCTCGACGAACCGACCACCGGGCTCGACGTCACCACCCAGGCCGACGTGATGGAGCTCATCGTGGCGCTGACCCGGGAGGCCGGCCTCACCACCTGCCTGGTCACCCACGACCTCGGCCTGGTCGGCGAGGCCTGCGACCGGGTGGTGGTGATGCGGCGCGGGCGCGTGGTCGAACAGGCCGACGCGGCCACCTTCTTCTCCGCCCCGGCCACCGAGTATGCGCGGGCCCTGCTCGCGGCCAACCGGGACATCGATCTGGAGGTGCCATCATGACGAGTCAAGCGAAGCCTCTCCTGACCGTCACCGGTCTGCGCACCGAGTTCACCGTGCGCAGCCGCGGTTCCCGGCGCACCCTGCGCGCCGTCGACGGGGTCGACCTGGTCCTGCGGCCCGGCCAGACGTCGGCCGTGGTGGGTGAGAGCGGCTCCGGCAAGTCCACCCTGGCCCGGTCCATCCTGCGGCTGGTGAAGCCGGCCGCCGGCACCGTGCTGGTCGACGGTCGCCCGTTGTCGGCGTTTCGCCGCCGCCGCGACATCTACAAGGACATCCAGATGGTGTTCCAGGATCCGCGCTCCTCGCTGGACCCGCGCCAGCGCGTGCGCTCCATCCTGGACGAGCCGATGCGGCTGCACCTTCGCCTCTCACCCGCCGACCGGGCCCGTCGCATCCGGGAACTCCTCGCGTCGGTGGAGCTGGACGAGGCGATCCTCGAACGGCGGCCGGCCGCGCTCTCCGGCGGCCAGCGCCAGCGCGTCGGCATCGCACGGGCGCTCGCGGTCGAGCCGAAGGTCGTCATCCTCGACGAGCCGACCGCGTCGCTCGACGCCTCCACCCGCGGCGTGGTGCTCGACCTGCTGGCCCGGCTGCAGCGGGAGAACGACATCGCCTACCTGCTCATCTCGCACGACCTGCACACCGTGCGCCGGATCGCACACACCGTCGCGGTGATGTACCTCGGCCGGGTGATCGAGACCGGCCCGGTCACGGAGGTGCTGCGGCATCCGGCTCATCCGTACACGCAGGCCCTCATCGACGCTGCGCCCGTTGCGGCGCACGGCGGGCACCAACGCACCATCCGCCTCACCGGCGAAATCCCGAGCCCATTCGACCTCAACCCCGGCTGCGTGCTCGCGTCACGCTGCCCGCTCGCCGAGGCGAGCTGCACCACACAGCAACCCTCCCTGGTCGAGTTCCGAACCGACCACCTCGCCGCATGTCCGGTGACCCACCGTCGACCGCGTGGCGATCTCGGTACCCCTCACTGAGAAGAGGATCGATGCCATGGCCCGTTACAGCTTACGCCGCACCTTGGCGTGCTCGATCGTGCTCGTGCCGATGCTTGCCGCGTGTGGCGGCAACGCGGCCGCGCCCAAATCCGCACCGACCAGCCTCGTCGCCGCCTGGCCGAGCGACGTGTCCACGATGGACCCGGCGGACACCCGCACCGACCAGGACAAAGAGCTGGCGATGAACGTCTACCAGAACCTGGTCGGCTACCAGCTCGATGCCTCGGGCGACCACTCGGTGTCCCACGGCCTCACCTCGACGCCCGCGGTGGCGTCGTCGTGGTCGATCGCCGCCGACACGGTGACCTTCACGCTGCGCCAAGGGCTGAAGTTCTACCCGAGCGGCAATCCGCTGACCGCGAAGGACGTGGTCTGGTCGCTGCAGCGCGCGCTGCAGCTCAACGGCGCCATCGAGCTCAACAACAGCGGGGTCTTCAAGCCGGAGCAGATCACCGCGCCCGACGACTCGCACGTCGCGATCCGCTACACCGACAGCGCGGGCGCCGCGATCAAGGCCAGCGACGTCAACCTGGCCACGCTGCGGACCTGCTGGTACGGGATCGTGGACTCGGCCGTGGCCCGCGGCCACGCCACAGCGGACGACCCGATCGCCAAGGAGTGGCTGAAGAACAACTCCGCCGGCAGCGGCCCCTACTACGTGAAGAGCCGCCAGGTCGGGCAGACCGTCAACCTGGCCGCCGTGCCCGGCAACGAGATCAACAAGGCGGCGTTCGAGAGCGTGACGCTGCGGGTCGTGAGCGACGGCAACGTGGCCACGCTGCTCAAGGGCAAGAGCGTCAACGTGGCGCTGTACGGGCTCAGCCCGCGGGACACCAACTCGCTCAAGGGTGACGCGTTCCGGGTCGCGCACGCGGAAACGTCGAGCTATGTCTACCTGCAGCTGGCCTCCGACACCGGGCCCTTCGCCGACCAGCGCGTGCGGCAGGCGGTGGCGCACGTGCTGCCGTACGACGGCATCGTCAAGAACGTCTACTTCGGACAGGCCACCCGCGCCGACTCGTACGTGGCGGCGGCGGCACCGGGCTACGAACCGGCCTGGAAGTCCTACGCGGACAAGGCGGCCGCCACCGATCTGATGGCGAAGGCGGGCAACCCGAAGATCAACACCAAGCTGCGGTACCCCAGCGAGGACCCGACCTACGCCACCGAGGCCCAGCTGATCAAGGACGCCCTCAAGCCGCTGGGCATCGAGGTGACGCTGGAGCCGCAGACGTCGGCGGCCATGTTCAAGCTCATCGTCGGGCGCGCCACCAGCAAGTCGCCCGGAGCGCCCGACGACGGCATGGTGCTGTTCGGCCTGTCGACGTACGTCGAGGACGCCAAGACTCCGGTCAAGCTGTGGAGCGTCACCGGCGGCGTGGTGAACTTCGCCCGCACCAGCATCGCCGAGGTCGACTCGCTGCAGTCGCAGTACGCCATGGCGGCGCCGAGCGACGAACGGACCGCGGCGTACCGGAAGATCCAGCAGCTCGTCGCGCAGGACGCTGGCTTCCTGCCGCTGGTGCTCACCGGCCGGACCATGGTCAGCGCCACCGCGGTGACCAACCTGACCTTCACCCCGGAGCCGGTGATCCTCTACTGGGCGCTGAGGCCCACCACGTGACCTCCGCCGACGGGTGGCGTAGGTCGTCGCGAGAGCTCGCGGCGGCCTACGCCGAGGGCTCGTCCACCCCCACCGAGGTGGTCGAGTCCGTCATCGAACACGCGGCCCGCGTCGACGGGCGCCTCAACATCTTCGCCCACCGGGCGTTCGACGCCGCCCGCGCGCAGGCCGAGCAGAGCACGCGGCGGTGGCGTCGCGGCGAGCCGCTCGGCCCGTACGACGGGGTGCCGATCACGGTGAAGGACAACATCCCGGTCGCCGGCATGCCGTGCGAGTGGGGCAGCCGGGTCTTTGAGGGCAGGCTTGCGCAGCGCGACGAGCTGTGCGTGGCCCGGCTGCGCGAACGCGGATGGGTCATCCTCGGCAAGACCAACGTCTCGGAGTTCACCCTCGGCCGGGGCAACGTCAGCACGCCACTGCACGGCACGACCCGCAACCCGTGGGCCCCGGCCCTGACCACCGGCGCGTCCACCGGCGGCAGCGCGGCCGCGGTCGCCTCCGGCGTGGGCCCGGCCGCGCTCGGCACCGACGGTGGCGGATCGATCCGCTGGCCCGCTGGCTACTGCGGACTGGTCGGCCTCAAGCCTTCGCTCGGCCGGGTGCCGCGGGTGGACGGGCTGCCCGTGGTGCTCCACGACCTCGAGGTGGCGGCGCCCCTGGCGCGCAGCGTGGCCGACGTCGAGGCGCTGCTGCAGGCGATGGCCGGGCCGGACCCGCGGGACCGCGCCTCGCACCTGCTCGCCGCGCCCGCGGAGGCGGATCGCGCGCTGCGGATCCGCTACGTGCCGCAGTTCGGCGAGCACCCGGTGGACCCGGAGATCACCGCTTCGGTCAACACCGTGGCCGAGCGCCTCCGCGCCCTCGGCCACGAGGTCGACACCGGCCCGGCACCCCACGACGTCGCCCGCTTCGACGCCCACTGGCCGACCATCGGCACCGCCGGGCTGGCCTGGCTGCTGCGCGACCACGACGGCTGGCGCGACGTCGTCGCGGACATCTACCCGCCGATGGTGGCGCAGGGTAGCTCGGCGAGCGCGATCGACTACGTGGCGGCGCTGAACGCCTTTCGTGAGCTCTACCTCGAGCTGGCCGAGTTCTTCCGCACCGCCGACCTGTTGCTGACCCCGGTCGCCGGTGCCATGCCCTGGCCGGCCGAGCAGCTCGCGCCACCGCACCAACGAGTGTTCACCGGCATCGCCAACGCGACCGGTGTGCCGGCCATCAGCCTTCCCGGCCCGGCGTCGCCGCAGGGCCTGCCGATCGGGTTCCAGCTCATCGCCGCGTTCGGCGCCGACCAGCTGCTGCTGCGCCTTGCCGCGCAGTACGAGCTGGCCTACCCGTGGGCCGACCGCTGGCCTTCCCCGACACCGCCGACAGCAGAGGATTGAGCACGATGACCGTAGTAATCGACACGTTCGACACCGCCGGACCGGGCGACGTCGACGGCCTCGCCGCGGCGCTGCGGGTCCATGAGGCGGCCTCGATCCGCCGGCTGGCCCTGGTGGTCAAGACCGAGGGCAGCGCACAGATCGACGACTTCTCCCGCGAGTACGCCTCGTACCGGGCCCGCGAGGTGGTGGCGAGCCACGGCGGGGCCGCGCTGCTCGACCGGTCCGTCTTCCTGCACTCGACCGGTAGTTAGGGGGCGATGACGCCGTTCGGCTACCTCATGGTGGACGTCGAGCCGGCCTCCGGCGCCGCCGCGGCCCCGCCCGCGGGCACCGCCCTGGCCCTCGGCATCGGCCGCAGCCGGCCGATCCGTGGTCCGGAGATCGGCACCGTGTCGCACGCCGGGCTGGTCGAACAGGCGGTCCGCGACGCGATGGCCGACGCCGGACTCACTCCGGACGCGGTGGAGCTGGCCGTGGTGAAGACGCCGCTGGTGAGCCACGACCCGCCGGCGGCCGACGCGCCGCCGGCCAGGGTCACGTCCGCGTACGCGAAGGCCGTCGGCGCGCTGGGGTCGGCCGTCGCGCTCGGGGAGGTGAGCCGCGAGCGGGTCGTGCCCGCGGCGTTCGGCACCGACCTCGAGCTGTACTCCCGGCGCACCATGGTGTTCTCCAGCTCCGAGGCCGCCTACGTGGAGGTCCTGGTGCTCGGCAACCGGGCCGGCGCCACGGGATCGCTGCGCATCGCCTCCGGCCTGCTCGCCGACGTCCTCGACGCCGACGGCGTCCGTGCGGTGCTGGCCGCCGCCGGCGCCGAACTCGTCGACGGCGTGGTCGCCGACCCCGGCCGGGTGGCGGCACTGCTGGTCAAGGCCGGATACCGCCATGACGGGACCCTTCGCGGCGCCCGCACCACCGTGCACACGAGCCGCATCGACGCCGACACGCACACCCGGGCGACGATGAGCGGCGTCGCGGGATCGGTGCTGGGCACCGGCCGCATGTTCATCTCGGCCAACTCGGTCCACCAGGCGCCCGACGGGGGCGGCCTGTGCGTCGCGATCGTAGAACCCGCAGCATCACAACCCGCAGCATCCGAAGGAGCCTGAACGTTTCATGCTGCCCCTCGTCACCGACGCACAGGCCCGAGATGCCGTCTCCGCCCAGGACGCCATCCGCATCGTCGAGCAGACCTACGGCGACCTCGGGTCGTCGCGGGCGTCGCTCAGCGATCCCGAGCTGATGCGCCTGGACCACGACGCGCGCGGCTTCGCGCTGAAGGGCGCCGTACTGGACCGGTACGGTGCCGCAGGGCTCCGGGTGATCCCGTCACACCTGGGCGGCGGCAACGGCTGGTGCCTGCTGCTGGAGACCGCGTCCGGCCGGCCGCTGGCCAGGGTCGAGGAGACCTGGCTGCACCGGCTGCGCACCGCGGCCTCGGCCGTGGTCGCCGCGCGGCTGCTCGCCCGCGCGGACAGCCGGGTGCTCACGCTCGTGGGCACCGGCCGGATCGCCGACCTGGTGCCCGCCGCGTGCGCGGCCGGCTTCGCGGTCGAGGAGATCCGGGTGGTCGGCCGGCGGGCCGGTGTGGCGACCGACTTCGCCGCCCGGCACAGCGCCGGCGGCGTCAAGATGGCCGCGTACGACAGCCTCGACGAGGCGGCCGCCGGCGCCGATGTGATCGTCGCGGTGACCTCCGCGACGCAACCCGTGATCCACGCCAGGCACCTCGAACCGGGCTGCGCCGTCATCGGCCTCGGCGGCGGCGCCGAGATCGCCGGTGGGGTGTTGCTGCGCTCCGACCGGTTCTACGTCGACGAGCTCGGTTTCGCCCGTACCGTAGGGTCGGTGGCCGGCTGGCTCGAGGACGGCCTTGCGCTGGGCGAGTTGCGCGCCCGGCTCACCGGCAGCCTCTCGGCCGTCGTCAACGGCGAAGTCCCGGGCCGCACGAGCCCGGACGAGCGAATCCTCGCCGTGGTTCAGGGCGTGGCCGCCTGCGACGTGGCGCTCGCCTGCCTCGTCATACAGCGTCTCGGCCTCGGCTGAAGGGCCCGTGCGGGATTCGGCACCCGTCACCGATCCTGCACGGTGCAAGCGACGCGGGCCGCTCGGCGTCTCCGATCGGCCCGCGTCGGCACCACTCACCCGGCTCGGCCGAGCATCAGGCCGGCTGCCCAGCGACCAGGCCGGCTCCAGCGCACCCTCGGGCTCGGGATCGGGCTTGCGCAGGCGGCGCGGCGTCCAGTCCTTGGTCGTGCGGGCCGCGGCCTCGTTGATCTGCGCCGGGCGGGTGTCCGGTACCGCCCGCCGCGTCGTTGGCATTCGCCGCGGCTTGCTCACCTTCAACGCCGGGTTCTCGCCCTCCGACAACAGCCCATCGGCGACGGCCCGCCGGTACAGGCACCGCAACGCGGAGATCAGATTCTCCGCCGAGCCATGCCCACCGCGAGCGTTACGCCGCTGCACCCGGTTGGCCTTCACGTGCTCGGCCAGCCGTTCGATGTCCGACGGCCGGACCTCATCGATCCGCCGCTGCGACCAGTGCTCGAGAACACGGTTCCAGTACGTGCTGTAGGCCTGGCGACTGCCCTTGCTGACGGCTTCCCGCACGATCGGGATGTACTCGGCGAACGTCGGCGCCGCGGGCCGCCCGGCATCGACGAGATCGGCGGGGGCGGTGCCCATCCGTGCCAGCAGTAGCCGGGCGGCTTTCAGCTCCGCCGGGCCGACCGCGGCGGTCATGACGCGTCTCCGAGACGAATCGCGTGCAGCTGCTCGACCATCGCATCGACGGCCTCCGGTGGATGCACGACGATCATGTCCCGATCCGGGTCACCGGCGAGCAGAACCCGGTCACCAGGCCGCAGACCGCACCGCCGCCGTACCGCGATCGGAATCAGCAGGTGGCCCGGTCCGGCTGATCTGGAACACGCCCTGCTGGCCACGACCAGGCGACCCTGCTCGCGGACGTTCAACCGGGTCCCTGGCACCCAGCCGAGCCCCGCACGACTGACGCGTCGGCGATCCGCCCGCGGTTGTCGAGCGTGGAGACGGTGTACTGCCACAAGCGCCGCCGGCCCTCCGGCAGCGCCGCAACGGGCAGTGGTGGCCGGGCGAGCGGACGCTGCGGCTCACCGCCAGGAGATGACAGGATGAGGGGAGCGACCGGACGCGTCATGACGCACACCATCAGGTGTGCAGATATGCGTATGGCGAGTGTCCAGACCACTTGAACACTCGCCACCAAAGTAGGGCAGGTATGCCACAAAAGTGTGTCGAAGGGGGGACTTGAACCCCCACCCATAGCATCCCTGCATGAAACAGGGATGCATGCGTTTGATGCTATCGACGCAGAGCCATTTCGCCAAGCGGAAAGACGGCTGGTCATCCTTGCGTTGCTGTGACCTGGCCAAGGGCAGGTCGGTCGTTCGAGTGTCTCGCATGCGACGCTCGGGGCGAGGCACACGCACGGCTAATCAAGCTCGTCCGGTCGCACCTTCGCTCAACTAACATCTGTCGCGTGAGCGCCCTCGGTTCCATCGGCTCGGCCGGGGACGGCAGCCCCGAAGATGCCGCTCGACTGCTCTTCGCCGACCCGCGGGCGACGGTCGCATTCAGTCCTAGTGTCCCGCGTCTGAAATCCGTTGAGTAAGTCTATGCTTGGTGTATGCCACGAACGGGACGGCCCAAAGCTGAACTGACGTTGACCGATGCTGACCGGGCCCAGTTGCTGCGTTGGGCGCGACGGGCGAAGTCGTCGCAGGCCCTCGCCTTGCGGGCGCGGATCGTCCTGGCGTGCGCTGAGCCGGGTTCCAGTAACAAGCAGGTGGCCGTCGAGTTGGGGTGTTCAGCGCCGACGGTCGGTAAGTGGCGGGCCCGATTCGTGCGTGACGGCCTGGACGGGCTGGTCGATGAGGACCGTCCAGGCCGGCCCTCATCGGTGGCCCTGGACCAGGTCGAGGAAGTGATCGTGGCGACGCTGGAGTCCAAGCCACGCAACGCCACGCACTGGTCGCGGACGTCGATGGCGGCCCGGTCCGGGCTGTCGCCCTCGACGATCGGCAGGATCTGGAAGGACTTCGGCCTCAAACCCCACCGTGCGGATACGTTCAAACTGTCCACCGATCCGCTGTTCGTGGAGAAGGTCATCGACGTGGTCGGGCTCTACCACAACCCGCCCGAACGGGCAGTGGTCCTCTGCGCCGACGAAAAATCCCAGATCCAGGCCCTGGACCGGTCCCAGCCGGTGCTGCCGATGATGCCGGGCATGCCCGAACGGCGCAGCCACGACTACGTCCGCAACGGCATCACCACCCTGTTCGCGGCGTTCAACATCGCCGACGGCACCGTGATCAGCGAACTGCACCGCAGCCACCGGGCGGTCGAGTTCAAGAAGTTCCTGACCACCATCGACAAGACCGTGCCCGAAGGCCTGGACATCCACGTCGTCTGCGACAACTACGGCACCCACAAGACCCCGGCGATCAAAGCCTGGCTGGCCAGACACCCCCGCATCCACCTGCACTTCACCCCGACCGGCTCATCGTGGCTCAACCAGGTCGAACGATGGTTCGGGTTCCTCACCGACCAGCTGATCCGCCGCGGCGTCCACCAGAGCGTCCAAGCCCTGGAACACGACATCCGCGAATGGATCGCAACGTGGAACGAAGACCCGAAACCGTTCGTATGGAAGAAGACCGCTGAGGAGATCCTGGACTCCCTGGCCCGCTACCTCCAACGCGTCATTGGCGCGACAGCCCAACCTCAACTTATTCAACGAACTTCAGACGCGGGACAATAGACGAGTAAGTCCTAAGTCTGGGTCAGTGGTCGTAGGCGATCAGTGATCTGGTCACGGGTTGGCCGGTGGCGCGGTTGTGCCAGATTGCGGCGGTCATGGCCAGGAGCCGTTGGGCGACGCGGGCGGCGACGCCTTCGATGCTGCGCCCGCCGTGCAGTTCCAGGTCGAGTTGGCCTTTCAACGTGTCGTTGACGGACTCGATGAGTTGCCGGATCGGTTTGAGCAGGTGTTCGCCTGGTCGTGGGGTGCGGTTGCGGTGCGATGGTCGCAGCAGCCGCACTCCACGCTCGGCCAGCCACCGGTCCAGTTCCGCGGAGACGTAGCCCTTCTCCGCGACGATCAGCAGCCCAGGCCGCTCGGCCATCAGCCCTGGGTCGTGCTCCAGGATCGCGGTCAGGACCTGCCGCTCATCGACCTTCGGGGTCGCGAGGGCCCACACGATCGGCAGCCCGGCCGGCGTGCACACCAGGTGCAGACGCAGTCCCCAGAAGAACCGGGAATGCGACGCGCAGTAGCCGTAGCCGGCCCACCCCGCCAGGTCCGAGCGTTGCACCGTCGGCCGGGACCGGCCGCACTCCACCGGCGTGGAGTCCACCACCCAGGTGGTGTCGTCCCAGAGGTCGGTGTCTGCCGCGACGACCCGGATCGCCCGTTTCAGCAGAGGCAACGCCGCCCGCAGCCGCTTGTTGTACCCGGACTGCCCCGGCAGATACGGAAACGCACCGGGCAGATGCCCCGGCACAAACCGCAGCCAGCGGGCCTCGGACCGGACCCCGAGCAGTGCTTGCGCCACGGCTAGGGTCAGGAGTTCCGCGTCGGACAACCGCGGTGGCCGCCCACCTCTGCGTGGCCGTCCGAGCCAGTCGTTGATCTTCACGTACAGTGCGGTCAGAAGGGTGTTGAGGTCTGTCGTCACAAACGGATCTTCAACACCCTTCACCCATGCCCACACCCCGGGGCCAGATAGGACTTACTCGTCTAGGGACGACGCGGAGGCGCGACGCGCAGTCGACGAGTTCGCGCGGCTGTTCGAGACTGCGCTGGGAGTCTTCAAACAAGCCCTCGAAGGAGCGCGCGCCGGCGCCGAGACGCTCTCGGGCGACCGCCTGCAGGGGATCTCCGAGATCATCCAGAATGCGGATGACGCGAACGCCTCATATGTCCGGTTCCGACTGATCGGCGACCGGCTCACGGCGGTGCACGACGGCGGCGAGGTCACCTTGTCAGGTGTCCTGGCGCGTGCCACGCCGTGGCTGTCCAACAAGACCGGCAACGACATTGCTACCGGCGGTTCGGCATCGGGCTGATGACGCTGCGTGCGTTGTTCGACGACCTCGACGTGCAGAGCGGCGCTCACCACATCCGCCGGGGCGAACCCACGATTTCGGCCACCGAACCGGATGGCCTGCCGAGCGACCTGACCGCGCTGTGCCTGCAACTGCGGTCCGGAAGCCTCGGTACGGCCGACCTCACCAGTTGGCTCGACCGGTGGGACGACAGCGCGCTGTTGTTCCTGCGCAGCGTCCGCGAGGTCACGGTCTTGGACCAGCACGGTCAGCCGGCCCGCACACTGCGTCTGTCGTGGCATGACGACCAACCGGCCGGCTGCCGGATCGCCGGGCGAGATGCGGTGGTGCAGCTGCTGATCATCACCCCGCTGCAGAAGATCCACGTGATCGAGCCGTTCGTGTCGTCCCGGCGCTCCTCGAAATGGAGGTACCCGTCCTAGTCGAGACGGCCGAAGTCACCAGTGCGCAGGACTCTCTCTGGACGTCGGGCTCGATCGGCTACCCCAGCCCGAGCTGGCAAAGGTAAAGTTGAAGATTATTCGCTACCGGCTCCCGTGCACCGCCGCCCGGATCACCCGCTCCGCCCGACGCATCCGGCTGCGCCTGCAGCACGGTTGGCCCTGGGCCCTCGCCCTGACCCGGGCCTTGGAGATCCTGCGCCGCATTCCCGTCCCGGCGGCCTGACCCTCGTCGAAACCGCCTCGTCCGCGTTATCGCGAACCACCAACAGCACGCCATCAACCGCACGGGAGACGCCGGCCACCACGCCGGCAGAACGGCCGTGCTCACATCCCGGCACCCTGCGCGCCTCAGGATTTTCAGCAGCCTTCATGAACGATCGGGGCCAGGGAGGTGAAGTTCGCATGGTGGACAGAGGCTCAGGCGGGCTTGACGGCGAGGATTACCTTGGTGTCGCCGGGCCAGTCCCAGAAGGTGCCCTCCGGGGATCGCGCCGTCAGCAGATCCCGCACCTCCCTGGCGAACGACTCGATGCGGTCGCCAAACAAGTGTGGCGCCGCCCAGGACATGGAGAAATAGCCAGACAACACACTTTCTGTGTCCCGTATCAGGTCCGGGATACCAGCAGCGTAGATCACGCGCGGGGTGCCGAAGCGGGTGCGGGCGAGCGCATCCTCGACACGGTGAGCCTGGGTAGGTGGGGAGCCCTGGCCCGCCCGCCTGTCCGGCCCTAGATACTTGCGCACCAACGCCTCTAGCTCATCGTGCGGTATCCGCGGCGGCCCAGGGCTCGGCGGGACAGGTCGCCCATCAGCCATGTGCAGGATCAGGGCCACGGCACCGCCCGGCTCAAGCATGTCGTAAACGGCCTCGCCCACTCGGACCCCATCGGTCCACTGGAACGACTGGCCGAAGGTGACCAGTCGGTAGGGTCCGGGCGCCGCCCCTGGCAGGTTCTCGGCCATCGCCTGGACCCAGGTGATGTTTCCGATGCCCTGCTCCTCCGCGGCCTTGCGGCCTTCGCCGATCATCCCGGCGTCGGGATCAAGGCCGACGGCTCCCTCGAACAGGTGGGCGAGCCGCACCGTCAAGATGCCGGGGCCGCACCCCACGTCCAAAAGCCTGCCGCGGCCATCCAGCCCGAGTTCCTTGGTAAGGAGCGCCTCGAGCTCCGGGGAGTACGCGGGCCTACCGTACCGATAGTGCGCGGCCGCACCGTCATAGATCGAGGGGTCATATCGCACCGTCAGAAGGTACCAGCGCGGCAGCGGCGCCGTTGAGCGTGTCAGCCAGATCTGGATGGCCTAACCTCCGTGAGGGAACCGCCCCCGGCTGTCCTACGAGAACGGCGCCTGTCCTGCGTTGAGGTTCGCTGAGCAGATCCCTGCCTCACCTGCCGGGACGCCCGCCGTCCCCGCCGCTGAACGAGGAGCTCGCCTCGATCGGCATTGGCCGGACCCGCCGAGGCCCGGTTCGCCGGCGCCTCGGGGATCTGGACATGCCGCAGCACCCTGCTGCGCCTGCTCCGCGCACTGCCGGTCCCGATCCCGCAGGCAGTGCCGTCCCGCGGACGTCCTGCCCGACCGCGAAATCCCAGCGTTCACACCGCTGCTGCAACAGGTCGCGGCCCGGCTGGGCAGCCTCAACTGTCCCGCACCGGGTTTGATGGAGACATCGAAGCCTGGAAGGAACATCAGCGATGCTCGTACCGAGGAAGTACCCGGACGATCTGCGTGAGCGTGCGACCCGGTTGGCGGTCGAGTCCCGTCGGGATCCGGCCAGCGCGGTCGGAGCGATCCGTCGGATCGCCGGTCAGCTCGGGGTCCATCCTGAGGCGCTCCGAGTCTGGGTGAAGCAGGCCGAGACCGACGCCGGCGAGCGGCCGGGCACGAGCAGCAGCGACGCCGAGGGTATCGCCGCCCTCAAACGGGAGAATCGTGAACTGCGGCGGGCGAACCAGATCCTGAAGTCCGCAGCAAGTTTCTTCGCGGCGGAGCGGGACCGTCCGTCGCGATGAGGGTCGCCTTCGTCGACTCCCAACAGGTCGAACACGGTGTCCAGCCGGTCCTGCAGGCCCTCCAAGACACGCCGGCACAGCTCAAAACGGCCGTGCACCACACCGGCAGCCACGCGAACGCCGTCGTCGGCATTCAGAACGACGGCTATTCTCTGGGGATCCGTCCGGCGGGAGCAGATTCATCTCCGCGTTTCAGCAGCTCAGACGCTGGTTCCTTGACTGCCTCAGCTTCATCATCTGGACTGGCGAACTGGCGGTGAACAGCGATCACATAGCGCGGCGCTGAGCACTGGAGAGGGCCGAAGCCGTGCAGTGACCTCACTGACCTTAAGAACACGAACATTCGGTTCGGCCGATGCTTCACCCGGCCTGCCTCACGGTGAGCCTCTGGGGACTCATGACGATACTCGTCAGCTTGAAAGTCCTGAGAAGGCCCAAGTTCGCGGAGCCGGCGAGCGGAATCGCGTGGGCTATAGAGCAGTGTGTCAAGTGAGCTGTCATACTCCGCGGGAGTGAGGTAGATGAGCTGTTTCATGAATGACGCGGGATGATCGGTGTGCGGGTTGAAGAAGGCCCCAGCAGTGGTGCAGTCGAGCCTGACCTCACGGCGGAGCGAACGCTCGAGTGCCGACGGTGGGATCCACGGCAGGAACCTGTCGATGATGGCCTGTTCGACCTCGTGATCCAGCAGAGCCTGCTCGACCGCCTGCCACAGGCCAGTATTGTCCACCTGTAGCTCGCTGAAGAGAGAAGTGCGGTGGCCCTCATACTTCGCCACGCTCGCCCAGCCCTTCTCCGCCGCGCTTGGCATCGAATCCGGCTTGGGCAGGTCGTCCACCAATGCATCGAACACCGGCACCGGCAAGATGTCATCCACGATAAGATGCGGAAATGGCACCTCCGTCACATCGGTGCCCCGGATCGACTTCACCAACTGCTCCACCATTGCGCCGTGCGCGACGCGAGCCGACTCGTCGCTGTGCAACCGGTCCTTCTGCTGCATGGTGATCTCCTCCTGCTCTCGCACGGGCGCCTGTTCGAGTCATATGACGCTGCGGTCTGTGCGTACCCGGATGGCCAACGACCATCGGGACTCAGTGGATCGGTTCGGGCCGCTGGCGTGCAGGCAGGGTGTCTCGCTGGCGCAGGGCAAGCCCCCCCGGCGCTGAGGCCGCACGAAAAGGACCTGCTCAACAGGCACCTCGCCGTGCCGTCGACCCTACGCACTGGATCCGCGACCTGGATCCGCGACGTGACCTTCCGCGAAGACGCCCACCAGGCGCACACCGGCAACGGCCCCGCCGTTGCCGCCGTCCTGCGAAACACCGCTATCGGCTACCACCGCAGCAACGGCGAACCCAAGATCGCCAGAGCCACCAGACGCGCCAGCCGCCGCCCCGACGACCTCATCGACGTCGTGACCAGGAGTAACCCGACTACGCAATAGCCCTGCGGACCGCACGTCCCTCGGAGTCTTACCTGTCCTTACGTCCGGAGGCGGCAGGTCGCGGCAAGGAATGCAAGACTAACACGGGTCCGTCCAAAAGCCTGCCCAAATGGGCGAACCTCCACACCCGCTCATCTCCCATTTAAGCCTCCGAAAAGTCCAGGATTCTAGGATAGGAAAAGTCCAGGATTTCTGGGATAGTTTAGCCGCTCACGGGCATGGATGTCAATGTACGAGCTTGAGGGTTGACAGGAGATCTAGGACATGGGAACATCCAGGGAAATGGGGGAAAGCAATTAAGGAAATCTGTAGGATGGCTTGGGAGCTTCTTTAGGATTGTTCTCAAAGACGCCCTCCCGGGTCCGCGATATGATGATTATATGAAGATGGCCACGGCTTCTTGTGTGGAGTTGGTGCGACGGTGGGTCACCGCATTCATCACCATATAATTTTATAATCAGGTGGAAGATCGGGCGACTTCCCTCTAACCTAGGTGGCAAGCGCGGATCTGGAGAGCTGTCGCTTCTCAGGGCCCCGTATTTCGCTCATCTTGGCGTCCCCTACAGGGTCACCCCCCATCGGGCTGCACCCTCGAAGACATTTTTCCGCATTATCGCGCTCATCCATCAGCACGAAACCTTGCGCACTAAGTTTTCGGTTGATGAGCACGGGAATCCGGGACAAATCTTGTCCGCCGCAGGAGAATTTGTTATTGAAATATGGGATCAGAATGGGGAATCTTGGCGGGAGTTGCCGATGAGCTCGAAACTGAACTGACGCAATTTCCCTTCACAGGTTGTGGTGCTCGCCCCGGATCAACCGCTACTGCCTGACCCGCTTCACGAAGCGTGCTCGCAGTGGGGCCAGCTCAACCGTGAGTTCACGCCGCTGCACCGGCAGACCGCAGCTCTGCGGTGACCAGACGATCGAGGACGCTCTCAACAACGCAAAGAGACGTCAATGACGTCCGCAGGAAATGACCGTCCGGACCGCACGAGGCAGAAATGGACAGGTGGATATGGCGCGTGACATCAGGGTGTCGACGGTCGTAATGGCCCATCCCTCCCGACGGCATCAGGCCGAGCAGCTTCAGCGACGCCACGCCGATCTGGACATCCAGATCGTGCTGGATCCTGAACCCGACGGCGAACCGGCGACGCTGCGCACCGCGAAGCTGGCCTGGAACACCGTACGCGAGGACGCCACCCACCAGCTGGTGCTGCAACAGGACGTGCAGCTCTGTGTCGGCTTCACCGCGGCCATGCACCAGGCGCTCCGGGTGGCGCCGGAGGGTGCGATCGCCCTTCACGGCAACTGGGTCATGCCGACGGCACAGGCCGTCCGGCTGGCTGCATTCACCGGCGCATCCTGGACGCAGGTGGTCGACCCACGGTCGCCAACCCAAGCGCTCATCATACCGGCTCCGCTCGCCCGGCAGTTCGCCGGATACGCGGAACGATACTCCGACGACATGCCGGACAACCGCGCCATGTTCGAGTTTCTCATGGAGCACGGCCTGAAGACCTACATCGCGGTGCCCAACCTGGTCGAGCACCGCACGGGACAGAGTCTCCTGCTCAATGACCTGTTCCACGGCATCCGCAGCTCGGCCGTGTTCCCACTGGGACACGACCTCGGCGCAGAGCCGTTCAGCGGTGCCATCGCCGCGCCGCCCGCTGTGGCGCACATGGGCATGGGCGACTTCGAGTCGCTGTGCCACTACGAGCCGCTCGGCCGCGCGGAGCGGTCCACCATGAACATCAACGAGGTCCTGTTCCCGGCCGGGATGACGACACTTGAGCTCGAGGAGGCATTCGCCAGCGACCTCAACTACCATCCCGAGGCCGTCAAGACCGGCTTCGGCCCGAGCCTGCTGTTCCAGTTCTGGCTGACCAGCTTTACGCAGGGCATCATCGCCCGTGGCATGCTGGAGCCGGCCGGTACGACGACCTTCGACAAGCAGCTCGACACCGCGCCCTGGGCCAGGCTCGCGCTGGGTTCGTTCGCCGCCAGTTCGCTGCGGAGGACGTGCCCCGGCGAGACACTCCTCGACACTGCCGCGCGGATCACCCCGCTGTGCATCACGGGGATGCGCGCCGGCTTCGCCGCGATCGAGTCTTGGCCGGGTCTGCGGGCGCTGTGGGATCCTGACGAGAATGCCATCCGTCCAATGTGGAACGCCGGCACGAGGAAGAAGGCATCATGAACCTGAGCGTCGTCATCCCGACGTACGACGCCGGTCCGCAGGTGAGGCGGCTGCTGCTGTGCCTGGCGCAGTGCGAGCTCGACGCTGGCGACTCGCTCGAGGTCGTCGTGGTGGACGATGGCTCCGCCGACGGCACCGAGCACCTGATCGCCCGCCTGACGCTGCCCTACTCGCTGACGTACCTGTTCCTGCCGCGGACCCCGACTTCCGGCCGAGCCGCGGCCCGCAACGCCGGCATCAGCAAGGCATCCGGCGAGGTCGTGGTGATGGCCGACGCGGACCAGATCGTCGAGCCCGGCTTCATCGCCGCGCATGCCCGCTATCACCGGCTGCGCACCGACCTGGTGATGGCCGGTCCGCGGGGGGACCTGGGCGAGGGCGTGGTCGACGATGAGCGCCTCGCCCGAGAGTTCTCCCTCGATGCTATGCCCGAGATCGTCGGCTGGGACGGCCGCGAGCGCGTGATGGCCGAGTTCTCGCAGAACTTCAACAACCTCGCCACCCGCTGGCACTACGCGTTCAGCTGTAACCTGTCGGTGCGCCGTGAGCACCTGCTCGCGGTCGGCGGCTTCGACGAGAGGTTCGTTGGCTGGGGCCTGGAGGACTCGGAGCTGGGCTATCGACTGTATCGCCGAGGGCTGGCGTTCGCGTTCAACCCCATGGCGCTGGCGTACCAGACTAGGCGCGACGTCAACCCGGAAATGTTCACGCAGTGGCGCAGCAACCTCAATTACTTCATCGACAAGCATGAGCAAGCTGCCGAGGTCGCGATCCAGCAGGTCATCTGCCGGGCGTTCGACCCGGCGGACCGCAGCCTCGACTGGCTGGACTGCACGATTCGCATGGAGTTCGCCGCGCGGGCGCTGGCGGGCCGCCTGCGCGAGCCGATCGGCTACGAACTGGTCGAGGTTGACGACGCGAACGCCGCCGCGACGCTTGCCTCGCTGCCGGAGCTGGCAACCGAGCGTGACCTGGTCGTCATCGACGACACGGCCCAGGCGGTGCTGGCCGGACCGGTGCAGTGCATCACGACGGCACGCGAGCTGGAATACTTCCACCGCCCCTCCGCCGCCGCCCGGCAGCGGATCCTTACCTGCTACCGGTCCACCTGACCACCGACCGTGGAGCGTAGGCACGGCAGCGACCTGTCAGCAAGGTAGGCCGCACGGCGAGGTGCCCGTGGCCCGGCTCCGCCCATGACTGGCGACTGCGGAGTCCGGGGAACATCCCACGGCAGGCTTGATGCTGTGGGTGAACCGCAACAGGTCCAGCGGTGGGGGAGTGAGCACCCCCGCCGGACGCCAGCACGCGCTGCCAGTCCGGCGGCGTCATGTCCGCGGCGATGAGCCGGGCGGTGAAGTCGGCATGGTCGGTGAACGCGATGTACGGCAGCCCGAGCTCGACGGCGCGCCGGCAGGCGAGCGTCATGGACGTATAGGGCGCATCCCAGGAGCACTCGCTGTGCACGTGGCTGTCCGCGGGCGGTGGTACCGGAACGATCATTGGCGTCACTCCGCGATTCGCTGCCGGCGCAGGTCGGCCTGCGTGACCAGCCTCGCCCACATTCGGCCCCGTGTGCACCCCGGCAGCGGATCCGGTCCACAGTGGACATCGGCACGTCCGGTGTTCCGTTTGACGCTCCGCCGGACATGGTCGAAGATGCAAGTGAGCCCATGTATGGTGGTCGATTGAGGCATGCGCGCGACAGGGCGGGCGGCTCATTGAGCGACATCGGCGCAGCGCGGCAGTCGCTGCCGCGTGCCATCCGCCGCGACGACGCGGAAAGGCAGGCACAGGCGGACATGGCGCGTGACATTAGGGTGTCGACGGTGGTGATGACGCATCCGGACCGGAGGCACCAGGCCGAGCAGCTGCGGCGACGCCACCCCGATCTGGACATCCAGATCGTGCTCGATCCGCAGCCCTACGATCGGCCGGCGGCGCTGCGCACCGCGAAGCTGGCCTGGAACACGGTGCTGGCAGGCGCCACCCACCAACTCGTGTTGTAGCATGACGCGCAGCTCTGCAAAGGGTTCATCGATGCGCTGCACCAGGCCCTGCGGGTGGCGCCGGAGGGCGCGGTCGCCCTGCACGGCAACTGGGTGATGGCCACGTCACAGGCCGTCCGGCTGGCGGCGTTCACCGGCGCGTCCTGGATGCCGCTGGTCGACTCGTGGGTGCCGACCCAGGCACTGGTCTTGCCGGCTGCGTTGGCCCGGCAACTCGCCGGATACGCGGAGCGGTTCTCCGCCGACAAACCGGACAATCGCGCTGTGTTCGAGTTCCTCAAGGAGCGCGGCGTGCCGACCTACCTCGCGGTGCCAACCTCGTCGAGCACCACACATCGCAGAGCCTCCTGCTTAACGATCCGTTCCACGGCGTCCGCAGCTCGGCCGTGTTTCCGCTGCGTCACGAGCTCGGCGTTGAACCGTTCACCGGCGCGGTCGCCGCGCCGCGCGCCGTTGCTCACATGGGCATGGGCGACTTCGAATCGCTGTGCCACTATGAGCCGCTCGGCCGCGCGGAGCGGTCGACCATGAACATCAACGAGGTCCTCTTCCCGGCCGGCATGACGACGATCGGGCTCGAGGAGGCGTTCGTCAGTGACCTCGACTACCATCCCGAGGCGATCAGGACCGGCTTCGGCCGGAGCCTGCTGTTCCAGTTCTGGCTGACCAGTTTCACCCAGGGCATCATTGCCCGCGGCATGCTTGAGCCGGCCGATGCAACAACCTTCGACAAGCAGCTCGACACCGCGCCGTGGGCCAGGGTCGCGCTGGACTCGTTCGCCCCCGGAGCGCTGCGCAGGACGTGCCCCGGCGAGGCGCTCCTCGACACAACCGCGCGGGTCACTCCGCTGTGCAGCACCGGAATGCGCGCGGGTTTCGCCGCGGTCGAGTCCTGGCCGGGTCTGCGAGCGTTGTGGAACCCCGACGAGAACGACATCCGGCCGCGTTGGAACGCCGGCACGAGGAGGGAGACGCCGTGAACCTCAGCGTCGTCGTGCCGTCCTACAACGCGGGTCCACGGCTGCGGCGGCTGCTGTGCCTGGCCCAGTGCGAGCTCGATGCTGGGGACTCGCTCGAGGCCGTCGTGGTTGACGACGGCTCCACCGACGGCACCGGCGACCCGCTGGCCGGCCTCGCGCTGCCGTACCCGGTGTCGTAGATGTTCCTGCCGTGCATTCCCGTCTCCGGCCGGGCCGCAGCCCGCGACGCCGGCATCGGCAAGGCTTCCGGCGAGGTGGTGGTGGTGATGGTCGACGCCAACCAGATCGTCGAGCGCAGCTTCGTCACCGCTCATGCCCGCTACCATCGGCTGCGCACCGACCTGGTGGTGGCCGGCCCGCGGGGCGACCTGGTCGATGGCGTGCTTGACGATGAGCGCCTCGCCCTGGAGTCGTCCCGCGATGCGGTGCCGGCAGTCGTCGGCTGGGACGGCCGTGATCGCGTGATGGCCGCATTCTCCGAGAACTTCAACAACCTCGCCACCGGCTGGCACTACGCGTTCAGCTGCAACCTGTCGGTGCGCCGGAAGCATCTGGTGGCCGCCGGCGGCTTCGACGAGGAGTTTCGCGGCTGGGGTCTCGAGGACTGCGAGCTGGGCTATCGGCTGCACCGCCGGGGGCTGGCCTTCGCGTTCAACCCGAGGGCACTGGCATATCAGACCAGGCGCGAGGTCACCCCAGAGATGTTCGAGCAGTGGCGCGGCAACCTTCACCGTTTCATCGACAAGCACGGGTACGCGGCCGACGTCGCGGTTCAGCAGATCATCTGCCGCGCGTTCGACCCGGCCGACCGCAGCCTCGACTGGTTGGAATGCATGGTGCGCATGGAATTCGCCACCCGGGCGCTCGCCGGGCGGCTACCGGAGCCGGTCGGCTACGAGCTGGTCGACGTCAACGACGTCGACGCAGCCGCCACGCTCGCCCGGCTGCCGGAGCTGGCGGCGGAGCGGGACCTGGTCGTCATCGACAACACAGACGACGCGACGCTGTCGGGCCCGGTGCAGTGCATCACGACGGCGCGCGAGTTGGAGTACTTCCACCACCCCTCCGCGGCCGCAAGGCAGCGGATCTTCGCCCGCTACCGACTGGCATGACCCGGGTCAGGTACCGGCGAGGCGGGCGACGACCGGGGCCATCGCATCGAGCGCGGTATCCGGGATCGTGACCCGCGTCGCTCCCCACCGCTCACGCCGGGCAAGCAGGACTTCGGTGATCCGCTCCGGTGATCCGACGAGTAGGCTGGGGATCGCGTCGAGCTGGTCCTCGCGGATGCCGAAGGCGGCGCTGAGCCGCGTGATCGCCGCACCGGGGTGCGGCAGGACGTGGCATTCGTGGATGGCGAGGTCGATCTCTGGCCGCCCGGACCGGCCGGCAGCGGCGGTCTGGACCCAGCGAATCCGCTCGTCGATCTCCGCGTCCCAGTATGTGGATCGGCGGCCGTCGGGATGCCTGCTCGGCGCGATGCTGACCGTGTCGGCCCTGCGCGCCGCGAGCTCGATCAGCCGCCGCCGTGAGCCCCCGATCAGCAAGGGGATCGGGTTTGCCGGCGACGGCACGCTCGTGACATCGGAGACGGACAGATAGCTCCCCTCGTAGGCGACCGAACCGCCGGCGAGGAGCGCGCAGATGACGTCGACATACTCGACGAACCGCTCGAAGCGCTGCGGACGGGTGCCGAACGGTATCCCGGTCCGCGTGTAGTCGCTGCGCCGCCAGCCGGCACCGAGCCCGATCTCGGCGCGGCCGCCGCTGAGAGCGTCCAGTGTCGCGAACTCCTTGGCGAGGACGACCGGGTTGCGCAGGTCGTGACACATCACGTAAGTGCCGAGCCGGAGCGTTGTGGTGGCGGCGGCGGCCATGGCGAGGGAGGTGAACGGCGCGAGCCGCTGATGGATGTGGTCGGTCATCGCTAACAGGTCGTAGCCGGTGCCTTCGACCTTGCGCGTCAGCTCGCGCCATTCATGAGCGGTCCTTGTGCCGCCTGTCGCGACGCAAAAGCGGAACGGGGCGGACCCGCCGTCAGCCGACACCGGCGTCCGGCAACTCGGCGATTGCCACGGCGTGCCGCTGGATCACGTCGACCGCATGCGGGAGATAGCTGTCCGGGAAGCGGACGCTTTGCATGAGGCGGTGGCGTTGCACGTCGCGCTGGAACTCCTCGGAGGACAGATTCCGCGCGCGAAGATAGGCCACGCGGGTCTGAAAATACGCGATGTAGCGGTCGATCTGCTCCGGGTCGTCGCGCGAGGCGCTCCAGAAGATGCCGTACTTGCGGACTTTCTGCGATCCGTCCTGTGGAGTCCCGCGGTGCATCACACGGCCATCGAAGACGATGAGGTCGCCGGCCTTCGAGTCGATCGAGAGGATTTCCGGGTAAGCGCGGAGCAGGAATTCGTTGTCGGGGAATGAGCCGTCGGCCGCCCACCCGTGCGATCCCGGCCTGACGTCCAGACCGCCTCCGGCGCCGGGCAGGTTGTCCTGCAGATAGACGACGCACTGGACGTGCCTGAACCGCGGGTCGTAGAGGTGCCTCGCGTCAGGCAGGAACTTCGGGGAGAATCCGTTGTCGACATGCCACTCCGTGCGACGGTTGAGTCGGGCGACGTAGTTCGGGTAGTAGGCGAGGCTTCCGCCGAGCCAGACGGTCAGCGCCTGGATGACCCGCTCGTCGAAGACGAAGTTCATCTCAGGCATCCGCAGCAGCGCCGTGGCCTCGATCTCATTCTCGGCGTCGGCGTCGGCCAGCAGATAGGCGTCGCAGCGCGCCCGGGCCCGCTGGACCTCGTCTGCCGAAAGGACACCGCGAACCAGCAGGTAGCCATCCCTTTCCAGCAACGGGATTCCGCGATCCACGCTATCGAGCGTGATGCTTGGTGCGCTCATCGGTGGCCCCCCGGCTCCTGACCTGTCGCCACGCAACAACATCGACCGTCGGCTCTACCGTACACCGAGTCAAGCGCCACTTCCAAGGTGTGCCGACATACGCTGTCGAGCCCGTGATGGCAGGCCGATCCACGTTCGACGTTCGACGTTCGCAGTATTGATGGGAGCCGTTGGCTCGACCGGCGCGGCGCGGCGGTGATAATGTCGCGGTTCCAGGCCCGGCCTCAGATTTGGCGTGGCTCCACAACCACTGCCTCCGTGTTTGTCCTTGCCGGGCGCGGTCATGGGACGGGGGAGGAAATGATCGTTCTCGGCCTTGCGGGAGGCTTGGGCCACGACCCGGCGGCAGCATTGGTGATTGACGGCCGGCTGACGGCCCTCGCGGAGGAGGAACGGTTCACCCGGAAGCGGCATGCGTGGTTCGAGCTCCCGGTGGAAGCGACGGCCTACTGCCTGGCTTCCGCGGGCATCACGATGGCCGATGTCGATGTTGTCGCGACCAGTTGGATGGAGGCTGACCCGGCCAATGTTCAGCACGACATGCAGGCCGCGCTGCTCGCCCACCCGTACTTCGCCGGGGGCCGGCGACCTCGTTGGGAGCAGGTAACGCATCCGGTCGCGCACGCCGCGGCAGCCTACTTCACGTCTGGATTCGACGAGGCAACGATCATCAGCGCCGATGGAGTGGGCGACAGCATTGCCACGCTCATCGGCCACGCCCGTGGCAGCGCCATCACGGTGCTGCGCCGATTCCCGGTCAGCGACTCGTTGGGTCTCTTCTACGAGGGCTGCACCCGATATCTGGGCTTTCGTTTCGGGCAGGAGGGTAAGGTCATGGGCCTGGCTTCCTACGCCGAGCCCGACGAGGACTGGATGCCTTTCGCGCTGGACGAGGATGGCGGCTACCGCAGTGGCCTCAGCCCGCTCGGAGTGGACCGGCCGAACTACGGTCCACCGATCATCAACGCGTGGACGGCCCGGGTGGCGGAGCGTTTCGGGTCGCCGTCCCCGCCTCGCTACGCCTACAATCGGGCCACCGCGCGACTCGACCCCGCGGTGATTCCGGACGAACGGCAACAGCACGTGGCGGCCTCGGGTCAGCGGGTGCTCGAGCGGGTGCTGTTGCACCTGATTGCAGCAGCGGTGCGTGAAACAGGTTGCCGCAACGTCGTTCTCGGCGGAGGCGTGGCCCTCAACTGCACCGCCAACGGCGCCATCTGGCGGTCAGGGCTGATCGACCGGCTCGCGCTCTTCCCTGCGAGCGGTGACGCCGGCACCAGCGCCGGTGCAGCACTCGCGGTCGCCAACGTGGCCGGCGAACGCCACATGCAGGCGCTGGACTCCGCGAGCCTCGGCCCAGAGTTCCACGACGACGACATACGCGACGTCCTGCGGAACGCGGGCGTGTCCTACACCGATGTGGATGACATCACGGAGAGCGTCGCCGACCGGCTGGTCGACGGGCAGGTGGTCGCCTGGTTCCAGGGCCGCTCGGAGTTCGGTCCGCGTGCGCTGGGGAACCGTTCGATCCTGGCGTCACCGTCGCAGCGCCCGATGCACCGCCGCGTCAACGCCATCAAGAACCGCGAGCAGTGGCGCCCTCTGGCGCCCAGCCTCTCGTCTGCGGCCGCCGACAAGTACCTGGTCGATCCCGGACCGTCGCGTTTCATGATGTCCGCGTGTTCCGTCCGCGAACCCATGCGCGAGGAGATTCCGGCGGTGGTGCATGTCGACGGGTCCTGCCGTCCGCAGATTTTGGTGGACGGCGCTCCGGAGCGATTTCGCCGGCTGCTCGACCAGCTTGCCCTCCGCGGCCACCCCGAAGTCGTCCTCAACACGTCGTTCAACCTGGCCAACGAGCCGATCGTGCACTCGCCGAAGGACGCCCTGCGCGCGTTCTACACCTCCGGCCTCGACGCCTTGGCCATCGGATCGATGCTGGTGACCAAGCGCTAGGGTCTGGCCCTCACTCGAGGAGAGGAACGGAACATGAGCAATGGCTCCATCCCGCTTCGGGTCGCTCTGGCAGAGCGACACACCAACGACAGCCGCACGTACAAGATCCTGATGTCGATCGTCAGCGATACGCTCGAGTTCGCGATTCATCCGTCCGAGTTGCGCGCGGTCGCCAAGGCGCTCATCGAGCAGCTCGAGATCGGTCCTGACCTGGATTGGATCATCGGTTTCTCGCAGGGCGGAGTCCCGTTGGCGATCGCCGTGGCGTATGAACTCGACATCCCGCTCCTGATCGCCTACCGGTCGCAGATGCCACTGCCAGACGCGATCACATTCCGGGAGCCGCACGCTTTCGACGACACGTTCTACCTCTACGGGCTGACCCAGGGCACCGTGCTGCTGATCGACGATGAGGTCGACAACGGCAACACCTTGGCGAACGCTGTCATCGCGTTGCGCGACAATGGCATCCGAGTAGCCGATGTCGCGGCCGGTGTGGAGGCACTGCACAGTGGCGACTCGCGCGGCCGGCGACGCCTCGACGACTTAGGGCTGAACCTGAAGGCAGCGTGCAGGTTCGAGATCGACTCGCCAGCACCCGAATTTCTGCGGGGGACATGGACCGAGAAGGCGGCGGCCGCGAGACGCACCGAAGGTCTCCAGGCACGCTGATTAGGCACGCCCGTTGAGCAACCGCTCTAGGACGACCGCGACGCCGTCTTCCGCGCACGGTGGCGCCACGTCTGTGGCAGCCGCCTTCACGTCTGGATGACCGTCTTCCATTGCGAAGCTGCGACCGGCCCACCGCAGCATTGGAATGTCGTTCGGCATGTCGCCGAATGCCACCACCTCTTCACGCGGGATCCCCCGTTCGGCCGCGATCGCGGCCAGGGTGGAAGCCTTGTTGGTGCCCCATGCAGATAGCTCCAGGAGGTGCCGGCGGGGGTTGGCATGGACCGGATCGGCCACTCCGACGAGTTCGCGTCGGGCCGTGGTCAGCAGATCGTCCACCGAGGGGGGGTGATCGTAGGCGTCGGCGTGGACCCGGCACAGAATCTTAGTGACGGTCGGTTCGGCCGAGAGCAGATCTGTCAACGGTCCTTCCGCCAGCAAGTGCATAGGGTTGGCTTGCCGGAAATAGCCAGGCTCACACAGATAGCCCTCTATCGTGTCCAAGGCTAGGCTGACGCGCGGGAACAGGCGGCGCAGGATGCCTGCCGCGGCCGGGATTGCCGACGGCGAAAACGCGTTGATCTTCGTTACCCTGTCGGCGTCCAGGTCCAAGACTACGGCGCCATTGCTGCAGATAGCCTCACCGCGCCGGCCGGTCAGCGACACGACCGGCGCCATCGCGCGCACGTTCCGTGCGGTCACGAAGATCGTCTGGACGCCGAGACGGGCGCACATGTCCAATGTGGACAACGTGCGTCGCGAGATGGAGCCATCGTGTCGCACGATCGTGCCATCCAGGTCACATGCGACCAGCAACACCACGGCCTCCCTCGACGCATGCGCTCATCACCGGGGTTTACGACCGAGCACCACTTCAGTATCGCCGGGCCAGTCCCAGAAGACGCCCTCGGGAGATCGGGCCTTCAGCAGCTTACGCACCTCGCCGGCGAACGCCTGGACGCGGTCGCCGAACAGGTGCGGCGCGGAGAACGATGTCGAGAAGTAGCCGGACAGCACGCTTTCGATGTCCCGCACGAGATCGGGAACGCCGGGAGCGAAGATCACCTGCGGCGTGCCGAACCTGGTGCGCGCAAGGGCTTCGTCGACCCCGGGCGTCCGGACCGGTGCGCTGCCTCGGCCCGCTCGCTTGGTCGATCCGAGATACTTCTCCACCAACGCCAGGATCCGCGTGGGGGATCGGCGGTGGCCCGGGGCTCGGCGGAACGGCCCGTCCCTCGACGGTGTGCTTGACCAAGGCCACGACGCCCCCGGCACCAACATGTCATACACCGGCTCACCAACTCGAACCTGGTCGGTTCAGTGGAATGACTAGCCGAAGGTGACCACGCGGTAAGGTCCCGGTGTGGCCTCGGGAAGCTGCTCCGCCTGCGCCTGAACCCAAACGATGTCGGCGATGCCCTGTCGCTCCGCGGCCCGGCGGCCCTCGGCGAGCATCGCCGCATCCGGGTCAAGGCCGACAGCTTCCTCGAACAGGTGCGCCAGTCGCACCGTGAGGCTGCCAGGGCCGCACCCGACGTCGAGGAGCCTCCCGCTGCCATCCAAATCGAGCTCCTGCGTGAGGAGCTTCTCAAGCTGAGGTGAGTAGCCGGGTCTACCGTAGCGATAGTGGACAGCCGCGCCCGCAAAGGTCGAGTCGTCGTAGCCCATCGTCGCAGAATACCAGTGGGCCCGGGAGTCGGCAGACAGGGGCCGCCGTTACGGTGACTGTCCATTATGGACATCGTTCGACTTTTTCGTCGATGTTTCGTATGCAGGTCGCAGGCGATCGCGACAGCGATGCACCAGGCTTGGTTGAAGGCGAGGTAGTAGGACGGTAGCCGGGTCAGGCCGAGGTGTTTCGCGTCTTTGATGACAGTTTCCACCCTGGCGTGGCTGCGGTGGAAGGCGTCCAGTTTCGGGTAGTGGTGGCCGGGCAGGTCGGTCGCGACGGCCTCGAAGCGTTGCCCGCGACGTTGCTCGATCTCGGAGGCCGGACATCGGAACTATGGGGTGAAAGCCAACAGTTGCTTGACGAGCCGGACGATGCTCTCCGCAGAGAACTCGAGCTCGGCGAGCAGTTCGGCGCGCGAGCCGTGTGGAAGAAACTCGTCGGGCAGCGTATGGCTGCCGACACGCGTGTACCGGTCGGCCTGCCGGCTGTGCAGTTCGTAGGCGAGGTGCGGAGCGATCCCGCTGTACGCGCTCACTTCCTCGACCGTCACGGCGAGCGGCACTGTGCCCGCATGGCGAACCAGTGCCGAATCGATCGGGTGTGTCCGCCTGAGCCGCCACACCGAGCAATCGATCGACTGCTCGGCGAGAATGTCCGCCGCAGTGAGGGTGAACGCTGTGGTCGAGCCGTAGCCGACCAGACAGGCATCCCTACCGGCCCGGACCAATCCAGACGCTACCGCGGGACCGGGCGACGCCTTCGGGTAACGGATGGCCACCGGACCGTGGTCGCGAGCCAGCAGATCGCGCACGAGATGTTGCAGATCCTCGGCGCTTGCTGGACAGAAGATCTCGATACCCGGGATCGCTCGCAGCATCCCGACGTCGAACATCCCGTGGTGTGACGGTCCGTCCGGCCCAGTTAACCCGGCCCTGTCCAGCAGGAAGACGACCGGCAGGTGATGCAGCGCAACGTCGTTGAGGACCTGGTCCAGGGCCCGGGTGAGGAAAGTCGCTACGACGGGGAAGAACGGCCGTCGTCCTTGACTCGCCAGCCCAGCAGCCATCGCCACGCAGGCCTGCTCGGCGATACCGAGGTCGTGGTGCCGGTTCGGGAAGCGATGCTTGAACTCGTCCAGCCCGACCGTGCCTGACATAGCCGCGGTGAGTGCGTGCACGCGCGGGTCGCCGGCCGCGGCTTCGCACAGAACCCGGCCGGCGATCTCTGACCAGGACATCCCACCGGACCCGCCGCCCGCATGCGCGTGTGGCGTCACGTCGTGCATGCGCTTAGCGCCATCGGCGAGCGCCGCAGGCCAACCGGAGCCCTTTTGAGTACGCACGTGCACGACACACGGCAGTGAATCGTTCAGGGCCTGCGCGAACATGGCATCGAGTGCGCGAATGTCATGGCCGTCGACCGGTCCGTGATAGACGAATCCCAGCGACCGGAAGAAGGCGGCAGGATTCGCAGTCGTCGCCGCGCCGTCGATCGGCTCACCGAAGGTCAGATGCGAAGGAGTAGGTGCATACGAACGGCCATTATCGTTCACAACCACGATGACCGGCGCCCGCTGGTAGCCGATGGCGTTCAACGCCTCAAACGCCACACCACCAATAACTGCTCCGTCGCCGACCACGACCACCGTTGGACGTTCGACGGCAACCGCGACACCGTACGCCCAGCCGGGCCCGACCGAAGCATGGCTGTTCTCCAGCAGGTCATGCCGCGACTCCGATCGACTCGGAAAACCCGACAGGCCTTCCCGGGTCCGCAAGCTGCCGAACCGACCCGCACGGCCAGTCAAGATCTTGTGGGTGTACGACTGATGACCGGTATCCCAGATGATTCGGGTCTGCGGAGACCTAAATGCGCGGTGCAAGGCGATGGTCAGCTCAACACTACTGAGGTTCGCGCCGAGATGACCGCCCGTCTGGACGATGGTTCGTACCAGGAAGGCCCGGATCTGCGCGGCCAGGTCCGCGCACTGAGCGAGGCTCAGGTTCGCCAGCTCCTCCAGCTCAGGCACGTCGCCGAGAAGGAGATCGACGGCGTCGGCGGTCCTCTGAGTCATCCGGCGTCCAACCCGAACAGGGCGACGCGCAATCGACCGGCGTCTTCGAAGACCCGGATAGCGTCCAAGCCGGTGACCACGGCGTCCGCGGCGGTCAGCGACTCTCGCGCATGCGTTGTCGTAACCGCGACCGAGCGGATGCCGGCGGCCCGCGCCGCTTCGATGCCGGCCGGCGCGTCCTCGACAGCGATCGCGTCACCGGCGTCGACGCCGAGCCGCCACAGAGCACGCAGATAGCCTTCTGGGTCAGGCTTGCCCGACGCAACATCCTCGTCCGTGACTAGTACACTCGGCGTCGGCAGACCGCCGGCGGCCAAGCGTGCGGCAGCCATCCCCCGAGAACATCCGGTCACCACGGCCCACTGTGGCGGACTCAGATCCTCGATCAGCCGTGCCGCACCGGCCATCGGGTAGGCCGGCTCCGGATCAAGTTCTTGGATCCGGAGCACCCGTTGGATATGTTTGTGCAGTTCGTCGGCCGAGACGTCGGGTAAAAGGTGCAGGATCGTTGCCGCCGCCGAACGGCCGTGCACGACGCTTGGAATCTCGTCGGCTGGCACGCCGGCCCACCGTGCCCAGTCTTGCCACCCGCGCAGCACGGCGGCAGCCGAGTCGACCAGCGTACCGTCCAGGTCGAGCAGCAAGACCGAACAGCTGCCGCTCCAGACCGGCGCGGCCGCGTCCTCGAAGTCCAGGCTCATCCGACACTCACCGGCGCCTGCTGTTCGAAACCGTGCACGACCCAGATCCCCCGCCAGGCCGACGGGTCGGCGGGGAGCACCAGCTCTACCAGCGCAGGACCGCGTACCGCGCTCGCCCGCCGAAGGGCTGCAGTCAGCTCGGCGACTGCCTCGTCCACAACGTCGAGCTGCTCTCCGACCGACACGGCGACGCGTTCCGTGTGCACTCCAAGCGCCCCGGCAACCTCGCTGTAGCGGAACTGCGGGGCATTGTCGAGATAGCGGCGGGGTATGTCGCCGTAGCTGGCCACGGCCTGCTTCTTGAGCGACACGGACTCGCCGTTGTTGCATACCAGGATCACGAAATCGGCCCGCTCGTCCACGGCGGCCACGAGGGCCTGATAGGAGTTGGTGAACGCCTGATCGCCTAATATGCAGAGCACTTGGGCGGACGGCTCGCCGAGCGCCAGGCCGACGGCATACCCCAGGCCGGCTCCGACGAATCCGCCGTGTCCACCGAAGACCCGTAGCCCCCCCGGCAGTTCGTCGTAGTGCTCGCAGACGAGTCCACCGAACATCGAGCTGTCGTCGACCATGACCGGACGTGACCAGCTGCCGAGCAGATCAGAGATTGCCCTCACGATCCGGTGGCGGGCCTCCTGGACGTTCCGGGTGGCCTGCTCCGGGCCGATAGTGCTCTGCGTCCGAAGCTCGGCAAGCGACCAGGGCAGCGGCACGTCAGTCCCACCCCGGGTGTCGAGGGCATCGGCGAACGCTGTAAGTACAGCAGTGGGATCCCCTTCGACCATTAGATCGTCGTCGCTGAGGTATTCGTTCTTCAGCACCTTGGCCGTATCTGTGGTGATCGCGATCTTTCGACAGGTCGGTAGGTTCCCGACGACACGCTGGTAAATGTTGCGGTCCTCCACCGTGATGAACAAATCGCACTCGTCGAGCATGGCCCGGTGCGCGGAGCTGTATTGGTTGAGCCAGCCCGCAAAATGCTCCACCTCGCCGAACTGGAGCCGCTCGAACAGCATCAGTCCGCGCCGGTAGCGAAGCTGAACGACCGCGGCACCGAGTAGCCGACTGAACCGGTCGAGCGCCGTCCGGATGCCCTCACTGCGCAACGCGTAGTCATCGATCAAGATGACCGGCCGCCGGGACGCCCGAAGAATCCCCATCACCCCGGCGTCGAGCTCCAACCCGTCGTCCACTTGCGGCGTGGCCTCGTCCAGAACCGACAGCGGAACCCACCGGGCTTCCGACACGTCCTGCGGGATGCCGAACAGCACCGGCCCCCACGGCTTGCGGGCGGCGGTAGCGATGGCCTCGCGAAGCTTGCCCGCGAGGGTCGCTGCCGCGGTCACCCGCTCGCCGGCGTCGATTGGCACGGCGGGCGCCTCCCAATTCCATCGGGCGAACGCGCCCAGCGTCTCCAGCAGGTCGGGCTCGTTGTGCGGGGGGAGGAATTGGCTCGATCCGGTGGAGGCGAGCCCCACGATGAAGACGGTGCCGACCTCGTTGCGTCGGGCATCGGCCAGGGCGCCGGCGGCGTTGGTGAGGCCACGCGCACCATGCAGGATGGCAGCGCCGGTGTTGGGTCTGATCAGTGATGCGCCAGCGGCCATGAAAGCGCTTTCCTTATCACCACGACCGTTCGTAAGGGTGATGCCCGGGATCTCCTCAATTGCGTCGCACAGCGGCAGTTCGGAAGTGCCGGCATAGCCGAAGACCCGCTCGACGCCGGAGGCGGCAAGCAGCACGCCCACCAGCTCACCCGCGGTTAGCAGAATGTCGGGATCGCTCAGTCGGTCGACCACGGCATCGGCCCGCGCTCCGAGGCTTGCCTCCGATGCCGTCGGTTCCAGCCGCCGCAGAGTCCGTTCCACGGCCGCACGTGCCGGTGGGCGCCCGGCGGCTAACAGGCAGGCGCACTGCAGCACATCCAGATCGCCCGTCGGCTTGCGGAAAGCCCGGAGGACCGCCTCCTCTGGGGTATCACCGTTTGACTCGATCGCATCGAAGATGTTGTCGGCCAGGGTTCGCTGGATCACGGCCATGTTTACTCCCCACATTCATCGCGTCGGATCGAATTGACCACAGTGGTTGGGCGGATGGCCGAGCAGTTCGACGTCGCAGTGCCGGAACTTGTCCTTGATGCATGGCAGCACCGAGGTTGTGCCCTGCCACTCCGGGTCCCAGTCCCGGAAGTGAGGCAGGTGATAGCAGACGAGTTCCGCATCGAAGCGGAAGTGGCCGGGTTCGCAGCCGACGTGCCGGAAGACCCGGTAGACGAACTCGTTGTCCTCGTAGGCCGGGCCGACCAGGGCCTCGTCAAACTTGCCCTCCCTGCGAAAGGTCTCGGCAGAGATAGACATGTTGTGCGTAGCGACTAACAGCCACAGCGTCCGCGGGTAGTAGTCGATTTCGTGGTCCGACAGGCCACGAGCATCGCGCTTGTCCTCCTCGAACGGCACAGGGTCGTTGGCTGACGTGCCCTCGGCGATCTCGCTGAAGCTCCACCAGCTCATCTCGACACGCCGACTTATGACTAGCGCACCGGGATACTTGGCGAACGAGCGCTGATGCCGGGCTATCAGATCACGCGGTGCCCAGGAATCGCCATCCAGGATCACCGGGTGGTCGCCGGACGCCACAGAGGCGCCGCGATTGCGGGATGCGGCTCGGCCGAGGCTCCGCTCGCTGCTGGCCAGCTTGAGGTAGAGCCGGTCGGCGAAGCTCCGGGCGACCTCGGCGGTCCGACCGGTCGACGCATCGTCGGCTATCACGACTTCGAACTCGGCGACGCCGTCTTGCTGGCCGGCAAGGGCGCGAGGTGTCCAGTCTAGGTAGTCGGGCTGGTTGCGGACCGGGATTACCACCGAGGTAGCCACGGTGGAGTCCTTTCTAACAGGCACGATTTAGCTGCTGCGGGCAGTACCTGGCCGCAGCAGCGAGGCGCCTTCCAGTTAGTCATGTGGAACGTCAAACGCCGGGCTTCGAATCGTTGCCCCTCCGTCGGTAACGAGGAATATCCGATAGGATGTTGCCGCTTAGTAATTTGATTCATTGAGAGGATTGCCAACCGGTACTCGTGAATGCCTCCCCGATCGACCGGATTCCGTGAATGGTTCCAAGCAATCCACCACTACGTGGCCACCACATTAGATGCCGGTAGCCTGCCACGCACCCGTCGCCGATCGCCGAGGCCGAGTTGCGCGGACGCGTGCCGGACGGCTGGCGGGAATGCTCGGGCCGGCGGGATTTCGCAGCGTCGGCGAAACATGCTGAAGAAGCCATTTCCGAACGCGCGGAAGCGTGAGCGAGCGCATTGCCGTCCCCCGATTGACGAAGCCTTAACCCATCAAAGGGTACCAATGCAAGCAAGGGCGAACAAGTAGCCGGCTCAACGTAAGTACTCGGAAATCCTGTGAAGGGCATGCCGATGGCCGGCGTGGCCGAGTCGCCGCGCCGGGGTGGGCGTGTTGGTGTGGGGGTAGGTCGGCGTGGGGTGGTGGCGAG
>NZ_JBFAZW010000094.1:0-43237 GCF_040682015.1 Dactylosporangium sp. NPDC051485 | reverse complement strand
CTGCCTAACGCCATCCCAGCAAACTACCCGAAATAGATCCAAAACGATGGCCGCCACGCCAGTGGCGGCCATCGTTTAACACCAGTCACCTAGGGACGGTATCCATGACCACTGACGCACCCGCCGCGCGTCTGGACACCCCACGGGCGCCACGGCCGCTGTGGCGCCGGGTCAAGCCCAAATCGCTCGTCCACCTGCTGGGCATCGTCATGATCGCCGCGCTCGTGTACCCGCTCATCATGCTTCTGGTCCGAGCGTCGGGGGACGCCCGGGCATCCTGGGATGCGATCGCCGCGATCCCCGATCTGTGGCCGTCCCTGCTCAACACCGTGTGGCTGGCGCTCGGCTGCGTCGTCATCGCGGTCGTGGTCGGCGTCCTTCTGGCACTGTGCGTGGCGAACCTGCCCCGGCGCTGGTACAACACCGCGCAGCTGCTGTGCATCCTGCCGCTGTTCATGCCGCCCATCGCGGCGGTGTCGGGTTGGGTTTTCGTGGCGTCGTCGGCGGTGGGCTACGGCAACGTACTCCTGCGCAAGGTGCTGGGCATCGAGGGCGACGACGGTCCGTTCAATGTGTACTCGTTGCCGTGGATCGTCTTCAGTACCGCGCTGTATCTGATCTCCTACGTATTCCTGTTCGTCAGCACCGCGCTTCGCGAGTCCGACGCGACCCTGGAGCTGTCCGCGCGTGTGTTCGGCTCCAGCTGGTTCATGACCCAGATCCGCGTCGTGCTGCCGAGCATCCGGCCGGCGCTGTACTACGCCATCGGCATCGCCATGCTGCTGGGCCTCGGTCAGTTCACCGCCCCGCTGCTGCTCGGCGCGACGGCCCGGGTGAACGTCATCACGACCGAGATGTACCGGCTGACCTCGGCGAGTCCGCCGAACTACGACGCGGCCACCCTGCTGTCCGTCCCGTTGCTCGCGGTCGCCATGATCATCGTGGCCGTCCAGCGGCGTTCGCTGGGAAACCTGCGCCGGTACACCAGCGTGTCGCGGGGCGCGATGCGGGCCCGCAACCCGCGCCGATGGCTGATCGTGCCACCGATCATCTACGTCGTGCTGGCGATCGTTCCGCCGACCGCGTCGCTGATCCTCGTGTCGCTCTCGCCCTACTGGACGGGCTCCGTCGACTTCTCGAACATGTCGCTGCGTTCGTACCGGGAAGTGCTGTCGACTCCGCAGTACGTGGATTCGATCACCACCACGGTGCAGGTCGTGATCCTGAGCGTCATCGGGGGCATCATCCTCTCCACCGCGGTCGCGTTGTACATCACCAGATCGCGGTCGTTCGTCGCGCGGCTGCTGGAGTTCACCATCAACCTGCCGATCGCGATGCCGGGAATCGTGATCGGCCTGGGCATCCTGATCTCCTACGGCCTCGGGTTCCTCGACCTCTACGGCTCCCAGGCGGTCTTCGTCATCGCCTACATCTACCTGTACATGATCTTCGGCACCCGCATGATCATCAGCGGCCTCACCCGACTACCCGACAGCTACGACCATGCGGCGCGGGTGGCCGGCGCCGGCGCGATGTCGACGTTCCTGCGCATCAAGCTTCCGCTGCTGCGCAACTCGATGACCTCGGCCGGCATGCTGATGCTGGTGCTGATGAGCCACGAGTTCGCCGCATCGATGATCCTGCGTACGTCGTTCCTGCAGGTCCTGTCGACAAAACTGTTCGACGCCTTCAACTACGGCATCTACCCGGACGTGGCCGCGCTGGCGGTCATCATGGTCGCCATCTCGGCGATCTGCGCCGTGGTGATCCTGTCGACCCGAGGTGGGCGCAATCTTGAGCTCTGAGCTGACGGACCACCGTGCCCGGCCCCGGCCGGCAGCGGCCGACGCGACGTTCCAGTACGCGGACATCGAAACGCTCGTCCGCCCGAGGCGGGTGGCGGTGATCGGAGCGTCGAACCGTCCGGGGAGCATGGGCAACTCGACCTACGTCAACGTTCGCCGGCACTCGGACATTGAGGCGGTGTTCCCGGTCAACCCGGGCTCGCCGCAGGTGTGCGGGGACGACTCCTATCCGAACGTGTCGTCGATCCCCGGCCCGCCCATGGACGTCGTCATCATCCTGGTCGCGGCCGAACACGTGCTCGACGCCGTGACCGACTGCGCGACGGCCGGCGTCCGGCACGTCATCGTCCTCAGTTCCGGCTTCTCCGAGGTCGGGGTGGAGGGGGTGGCCATGCAGGAGGCGATCCTGCGGACCGCGCGCGCGGCGGGCATGACGCTCTACGGCCCCAACTCTCCAGGCCTGGCGAACATCGCCGACAAGGTCCTGCTCAGCATGTCGCCGGTGGCACACGAGGACGTGGTCAGCGGGCCGGTCGGCCTGGTCACGCAGGGCGGCGGCATCGGCCGGGCGATCATGCAGTGGATGGACCTCGGCCTCGGTATCGGCTTGTGGGCCTCCCCGGGCAACGCCGTCGACCTCGACATCGCCGACTTCATCCACCAGATGCTCCTCGACGACCGCATCACCGTGATCGCCGCGGTTGTGGAGGGCTTCAGCAACGGCGCCAAGTTCATCGACGTCGCGAAGAAGGCACGCGCCGCAGGCAAGCCGATCGTGCTGATGAAGATCGGCCGTTCCGCGTACGGGCAGATGTCCGCCGCGTCGCACACGGCATCGATCGCCGGCGACGACGAGGTGGCCGACGCCGTCTTCGAGCAGTTCGGCGTCATCCGGGTCAACGACGTCAACGAACTTGCCGAGACCGCCGCGCTGTTCTCCCGCATCACCGATCCGGCGCGCGTCGGGGACATCTGTGTCTACTCCTTCTCCGGGGGGACCTCGTCGCACGCGGCGGATCTCGTCGGGGCGCAGGGGTTGCGCCTGGCCGAGTTCAGCCCGCGGACGAAGGCGGTGCTGGACGAGCACGGGCCCAGCTTCGGCTTTGTGGACAATCCGGTCGACCTCACCACCCGCGTCTTCACCGACTCGGAGCTCAACCGGAAGATCCTCGGTGAGATCGCCGCGGACCCGGCGGTCGGCTCCATCCTCTTCGCGATGCCGGCGGACTATGCGGACAGCACCATCTCCGTGGTGAGCGAGGCGATCGAGATCGTCTCCGGTTCCGACACGCTCCTGGTGCCGGTCTGGATGTCGCCGCGGCACGGCGGCGGGTTCCGGGTCATGGTCGACGCCGGCATGGTGCCCTTCGCGAGCGTGTCGGCAGCCGTCCAGGCGCTCGGCCGCATCTCCCGCTGGGCGAAGGGCGCGAAGGCGGACGCCGGCCCGGCACCGCACCCGCAGGACAGGCAGGACGGTGACTCGTCGCCGGTCCGGGCGCTGGACTACGAGTCGTCGCGCGCGCTGCTCGAACCGGCGGGCATTCGCTTTCCGCGCGAAGTCTTCGCGGACTCCGCACCGGCCGCCGCGGAGGCGGTCGTGGCCATGGACCGGCCGGCCGCGGTCAAGGTGGTGGCGGACGGGCTGCTGCACAAGACCGAGGTCGGTGGCGTACGGCTCAATGTCAGGAGCCGCGAGGAGGCGGTCGACGCCTACGAGTCGATGTGCGGCCCGGCCGGCGTTGCCCGCCTGGGCGTGGTCCCTTCGGGAGTCACCGTCCAGGAGATGATCGAGGACGGCGTCGACGTGCTGGTCGGCGTGCACGACGACCCGATCTTCGGACCGGTGCTGACATTCGGCACCGGCGGCATCTACACCGAGCTCGAGCGGGACGTGATGCACCTCAGCATCCCCTTCGACCGGCAGTCCTTCGACACGGCGGCAAGCAAGCTGCGGATCTGGCGGCGCCTGACCGGGGTGCGCGGCGAGGCGTCCGTCGACCTCGACGCGGTGTTCGCCGCGGCGCACAGCGTGGCGACGGCGTACGTGGCCAACCCGCAGGTTTCGGAGATGGAGATCAACCCGTTGCGCGCGCTGCGCGTGGACCGCGGCGGCGAGACCGTCGCGCTCGACGCCGTGATCGTCCTGGCCCGGCCGTGAGGCCTCGACTCCCTGGAGGGGAAGAAGCGTTGGAACTGTCGATTGAGGACCGCTTCGCGATCGAAGACCTCTACACCCGCTACTGCTACGCCATCGACTCGCTCGACGTGCCGGAATGGGTGTCGTGCTTCACGGAGGACGGCACGTTCGCGCCGGCCTACGGCACCATCGGCGGCGAGCACAAGGGCCGGGAGGCGCTCGCGGCGTTCGCCGCCGACCCGGCCCGCGACCGCGGCACCCGGCACTGGAACACCAACCTGCGCTTCGTCTCGGTCGCGGCGGGCGAGGTGCAGGCAACCTGCTACGCGCTCCTGGTCGACTACGAGCGCGAGGAGCCGTTCCTGCGTACGCATGTCGTCTACCACGACACGATCCGCCGGGTGGATGGGCGCTGGCTGTTCGCCTCCCGTCGCCCGCGGCGCGATGCCGCGCGGACCGCGCCGACCCTGTGAGTTCGGCGCACGGCCTCCGCGACGTCGGCGTGTTCGCTGAGGTCCGGCGGGCATTGCGGCCCCCGGCCGTGGCGCGATTTGGCTTCACAGTCCGCCGGTGCGCGGGCCGATCGCTACATACCCAAGGAGAAACCATGTGGGGTTGCAACGACCGGAGCGGGATGCCCGTTGCCCCGGCGACCAGACTGTCGATCCTGCCCGTCACGGGTGCGCGATGAGCGACGTCATCGAGGCTGTCGAGGACCAGGGCGTCCTGACCGTCACCCTGAACTCGCCGCAGAACCGCAACGCGTTGTCCGTCGAGATGCTCAGTGGCCTCGGACGCATCCTCGACGAGGTCAGGCAGAGCACCACCTGCCGCGTCCTGGTGCTCAGGCACGAGGGGCCGGCCTTTTCCGCGGGCATGGACCTCAAGGACAAGTCCGGCACGGTCATGGAGATGCTCCCGCCGGTCCTCGCCTCGTTCTGGACGCTGCCGAAGCCGACCATCGCCTGCGTCGAGGGAGCGGTCCGTGGCGGGGCGGTCGGCATCGTGGCCGCCGCCGACATCACCGTCGCGACGCCGGCGGCACACTTCGCCTTTCCCGAGGTCAAGCTCGGCGTGGTCCCCGCGATCATCTCGGCCCCGGTGCTGCACCGCATGTCCGCACGCGCGGCGTCGCAGTACTTCCTGACCGGGGAGTCCTTCGGCGCCGAGGTGGCGCACGAGGCGGGACTGGTCACCGAGGTCGTCGAGCCGGACCGCGTGGCGGCGACGGTGGCGCGATTCTGCGGCCATCTGCTCCAGGCCGCTCCGACGGCGCTCGCCGCGACGAAAGGCCTCGTGCGAGGCAGCCGGCTGCCGCTGGCGAACGGCGAGGTGCTGCGGGTGCTGAGCGCCCTGCTCGACGTGGCCCGCGCGGCGTCGGACTCCGAGGACGGCCAGGAGGGGCGCGCGGCGTTCCTGGCCAAGCGCAAGCCGGCGTGGAGCGCGGACTACCGGATGTGACGTCCATGGCGGGCGTCGACGGCGGCCCGCGTGGGTACTGCGCGAATTCCAGCACGGACGGTACGAGGGAGAATCATGGTGGGACGGCGCCCGCTCGAGGGCATCCGGGTGGTGGAGTTGACCGTGTGGCTGTCAGGGCCGATCGGGGGCATGCTGCTGGCCGACCTGGGGGCGGAGGTCATCAAGATCGAGTCTCCCGCGGGCGACCCGACCCGGTCGCACCGTGCCCCCACGGCGGGTGAGGCCGCCGGCGACCGGGCGGTTTCGGTCAGCTACGGCGTGAGCAACCGCAACAAGAAGTCGATCGTCCTCGATCTCGGCAGTGACGAGGATCGCGGCGTCCTCGAGGAGCTCGTCCGCAGCGCGGACGTGTTCCTGACGAACCTCACCCTCCGGGCCATCCGCAAGCTGGGCGTCGACGAGGAGGGGATCCGGGCCATCAACCCGGGCATCGTGTTCGCGCACTCGGGTGGCTTCGGCCACCGGGGTCCGCTCGCCGAGCAGCCCGTGCAGGACATGACCGGGATGGCCTACTCCGGCATGCTCTTCACGATGTCGAGCGAAGCGAACACCCCCTTCGCGCCACCCGGGGCGACCAACGACGTCATGACCGGGACCATGGTGGCGTTCGGCATCCTGGCGGCGCTGCTCGATCGCCAGCGCACCGGGGAAGGCCAGACGGTCCGCAGTTCCCTGGTGATGACCTCGCTGTGGGCGCAGATGCAGCTGGTGGGGTCGGCGGCCAACACTGCCGGTGCCGTCGTGACCGGCAGGCCACAGACGAACCCGCGCAGCCCCGTGCTCAATCAGTACCGGTGCGGTGACGGCAAATGGATCGCCATCGCCGTGGTCACCCCGCGGGACTGGGAGCCGTTCCTGCGGGCCGTGGGCCTCACGGCGCAGTCCCTCCCGGACGAGGTGGGCGGCTATGCCGACGCGGTCGCGCACTCGGGGAAGATGCGCGAGTTCCTGGACGGGTTCTTCGCCCAGCGGCCGCGCGACGAATGGCTGGCGATGCTGCGCGCCGAGAAGCTGTGGTGTTCGCCCGTCAACACGATCGAGGACGTGCTGCGGGACGACAACATCCACGAGAACCACTACCTGTCGACGCTCGACGACGGCACCGTGACGGTGGCGATGCCGTTTCAGCTCGACGGGCTCGCGCCGCCGCTGCGCAGCGGCCCGCAACTCGGCGCCCACGATGCGCAGATCCGGGACGAGGTGCGGGCGCAACGCCGGCGGGCGAGCGAAAGCTCACCAGCAGGTCCGCAGTAGTTCGACGAGCTGATGCTCGGACACGCCGGCGCGGACGTTCTCGACGTATCCCCGCTCACGCATCGTGGCGGTCGCGATGTCCGTGAGCTGTTCCGCCGCCACGCCGAGGTCGCGAAGTCGCTCGGGCAGGGCATACGACGCCCGGATCGCGTCGAGTTCCGCCGCCAGCGCCTCGATGTCGGGGTATCCGGCGGCAGCCAGATAGCCGGCCGCTCCCGGCCAGTCCTCGGTGTTGAAGCGGATGGTCCGGGCGAGCATGACGGCGTGGGCGGCGCCGTGCGCGACGCCGGTCACGGCGCCGAGGGAGTGGCAGATGGCATGCTCCAGACCGCTCTTGGCCCTCGTCACCACCAGCCCGGCGAGGACGGCACCGGTCGCGAGGCGACGCAGCCGCTCGGCGTCCGAGCCGGCACTGCGGCCGCAGAGCATTCGCAGGCCGCTGCCGGCCAGCGCGTCGGTGATCGGGGTGCGCGAGGGCGAGTAGAGGCCCTCGAGGCAGTGCGCCATCGCGTTGAACACGGTGCCGTACAGCACGGCTGGCGGGGTGGTGGCGAGATAGTCCGTCTCGTAGATGGCGATCCGGGCCGCGAGATGGTCGGCCCAGACGACGCGCTTGTGGCCCGACTCGTCGATGCTCCCCGCGGCGGCCGTGAGCTCCGCCGCCGACAGCGTCGTGGGCAGGGCGACGATGGGCACGGCCGCGGCGGCGGGCCGCTCGCCGAGCAGGGCGGCCACCACGTTCTTCGCCGTGTCGCTCACGGTGCCACCGCCCAGCGCGATGATCGCGTCCACGCCGGTCCCGGCGAGCTCGCGGGTAATGCGCGTCACGTCCGAGCTGCGGGCGTGGCCGGTGAGGAAGTCGAACACACGTCCGTCGGGGACCGCGAGCGCGTCGGCCAGCCGGCGCAGCCGCCCGTCGTGGTGTGCGGACGGCGAGGCGAGCAGTGCCGGGCGGCGCAGGCCGTTGTCGCGCAGGAAGCCGCGGGCCGCGTCCGCTGCGACACCTGTACCAACGACTACGGTAGGTCCTAGTGCGTCGCCCCGCCACGAGTAGATCGGGCCGGCCTCGTGGGCCTGAGCAATGTTCGGCATATCTCCCCAGCCTCACGCGATTGTTCAAGGTTTGCTACTACTCTATTTGGTAACTACGGACATCGGGAGTGATGCTGCTACTCTGCTCATGGGTGTCGCCGGCGGCGGGGTCACATGAAGTGGGCCGCCCTGCGTGGACACGCATGGTGTGCCGAGCTCGTTCGACCCAAGCGAGCACAGAGGGATAGGGCGATGTCAAAGACGAACTCGGTTCCAGACGGTGGAAAGTCCACGGCGAAGCTCGTCGCGAGCCTGGTCGATCTCGGCTTCTCCCAGTACGAGGGGCGCACCTACGCCGGCCTCGTCGGGCAGCCACCGCAGACGGGATACTGGGTCTCGAAGGAGACGCAGGTACCTCAGCCGAAGGTGTACGAAACACTCGGACGCCTCGTCGAGCGCGGCGCCATCGTGCAGGTCGACGACAAGCCGGCCCGCTTCGTGGCCGTGCCTCCCCAGCGGCTGCTCGCCCAGATGCGGGCAGCCTTCCAGCACCGCGTCGCCACCGCCGAGCTCGAGATCTCCCGCCTGCGGGCCGCCTCCACCGAAGTGCGCTCGGTGCGCCCATACTGGGAGGCGGAGTCCTGGGAGTCGATCAAGGCCACCGTCGATTCGTTCATCACCAATGCCCGTGAGCGGCTGCACGTCTCCGGCCACACCGAGCATCTCGCGCAACTGAAGACCACCGTCCATGCCGCGGACGACCGCGGCGTGCGCATCGACATCCTCTGCTTCGGTGAGCCGCCGTTCGAGTTGCGCAACGGTTTTGTCGTCAGGCACACCAGCACCGACAAGATTGTCTATCCGCACCACCAGGCCCGCCACCTGGCACTCGCCGCCGACAACGAGCACGCCCTGTGGGCCCTCGCCCGCGACGGTGAGGACTGGCAGGCCATCTGGGCGGAGAACGACAACCTGCTTCCCGCGCTGGTCAAGGGTTTCATCCGCCACGACATGTACGTGCAGCGCACCTTCGGCGACTTCAGCGAAGAGCTCATCGCGATGTACGGTCCCGGGCTCGAGGGCATGGTCAACCCGAACTTCAAGCGGATGCGCACCAAGCAGACCGGCCAGAACAGGCGCACTGCGTAAGCGGCCCGGTCTTTTCGCATGGCCGCCCCTCGGGGCTCACCTACCGGATGCGGCCAGCCACGCGACAACTTCGTCCACAGTGGACACGATGGGCACGCCCGCGGGGACCGGGGGGCGGTCGACGACGACCACCGGGATCCCCCGGGCGCGGGCCGCGTCGAGCTTGGCCGCGGTCATCGCTCCCCCGCTGTCCTTGGTGACCAGAACGCCGATGTCGTACCGCGTCAGCAGTTCCGTCTCACCGTCCACCGTGAACGGACCCCGGTCGAGGACGATCTCCAGCCGTGGCGGCATGGGCGCTGACGGCGGATCCACGCAGCGGACGAGGAACCACTGCTCCGTCAGGTGCGCGAAGTGCGCGAGCCCTTGGCGGCCGGTGGTGAGAAAGATGCGGTCGGCGATCCCGGGGACCAGCTCCGCGGCCGCCTCCAGCGACGCGACGCGCCGCCAGTCGTCGCCGGGATGTTGGCAGAACCCGGGCCGGCGCAGCACCACCAGCGGCACGCCCGTCTCGGCACAGGCCTCGGCGGCGTTGGCGGACATCCGGGCGGCGAAGGGGTGGGTGGCGTCAACGACCGCGTCGACGCGCTCGGCCCGCAGGTAGGCGGCCAGCCCCGCGGGGCCGCCGAAACCCCCGATACGAACCTCCCCCGCGGGGCGGGCCGGATCGGCGACGCGCCCCGCGAGGGAGAAGATCACACGGTACGGCGGCAGCACCGAGGCCAGCCGCCGCGCTTCCCCGGTGCCGCCGAGGAGGAGGACGGTCGGCACCGGGGAAGCTTAGCGTTACGGGAAGTTCACCAGGTTGGCGACGTTCGACCCGGAGTTCGACGGGCCGCCGGTGTTGTTGATGATGTGCGCGATGGTGCCCGTGCCGCCCAGCGAGACGGTCACCAGGTCGTGGAACTTCACGTTCGCGGTCTGCGGCACCTCGAACGAGTGGCCGAGGACCACGCTCGAGTTGGTGCTGAAGTAGCAGTAGCTACCCAGGCCCCACGCCTCGTGGGTGGTGACGTTCGCGGCCACCTTGTACGCCGCCCAGCCCTGGGCGCCGCCGCCGCTGGACCAGCTCGCCTGGTTCGGCACGTCGTACGGGATCTCGTTCTGGAAGAAGTAGGTCCGCCCGCCGTTGCCGTTCCAGATGACCTGGTACTGCTGGTAGTGCTCGACGAACAGGCCGTAGAACGTCACGTTGGCGCCGTTGACGATGAGCCCGTTGGCCGCCGTGTTGATGTTCCAGCCGACGGTACCGCCATTGCCGTGGTCGGCCCGCCAGATCCACGTGTGGTCGCCGATCACGTTGTTGCTGTTGATCTGCAGGCTCACGGTGGCCTTGCCGACCGTGGCGCCGCCGATGCGGAAGAACACGTCGGACAGCGTGGTCGGGTTCGCCGAGTGGTCGGCGGACGAGCCGTTCGGGCCGACCTGCAGCAGGAACGGCGAGTTGACGGTGCCGGCGTCGAACAGCACGCCCGCGACCTTCACGCCGTCGACGTCGGCGACGGTCATCGCGGTCACGCCGTTGTCCGGCACGATCGTGGCCAGGCCCAGGCCCAGCACGACGGTGTCGGGGCGGGTGATGCGGATCGTGTCGTTGACGTGGTACACGCCGGGGGTGAAGAGCAGGTTCTGCCCGGCCGCGAGGGCCGCGTTGATGGAGGCCGCGGTGGCGCCGGCCTTGACGACGTAGAACTGGCTGATCGGCAGCGAGCTACCGGGCTGGTTGCCGCCCTGCCACGAGTTGCCGGTCGAGTTGGTCCGGATGCCCGGGACGAAGACCTGGTAGTTGCCGGCCGAGTCGATGTAGAGGAACGGCTTCTCGCGCACCACCGGCGTCTGGGCGACGCGGGTGTACGGCGGGTTCGGGAAGTTGCCGCTCGGCGCGTTGGTGTCGCCGACGAAGACCATGTTCCAGTTCGAGCCGGCCCAGCTGCCCATGTTGGAGTTGCGGGTGATGAACTGCTGCTGCGAGCCGGAACGGATCTGCCCGTCGATGACGGAGTCGGAGATCCAGCCGCCGGAGGACCAGCCGCCGTCGTCGAGCTGCAGGTTGCCCCGCACGTGCATGCGGCGGTACGGCGCGGCCTGGGACACGGCCCAGCGGTCGCTGCCGCCGGTGGGGTTGACCGAGAGGTTCTCGGCGGAGCGCCAGAAGTTCTGCGTCGCGTTGCCCTGGAACCAGTCGGCCTCGGCGTGCACGGCGCCGTTGATGGTCACCTGGTCCGGCGAGAGGCCGAGGCCGGCGACCTGGGTGTAGAAGCCGACGTTGGCGTCGACGTTGTACGTGCCCGGGCGGAACAGCAGGGCGTAGCGCTGCGCCCCGAACTGGTTGGTCACCTGGGAGTTGAAGACCGAGTTGAGCTTGCTCTGGATGGTGGCCTGGGACATGGACGGATCGAAGATCGAAACGTTGGGCCCGAGGTCCGGGTTGCCGGTGTTCGGCGGGTTGCTGGTCGGCGGGTTGCTGGTCGGCGGCGTGGTGCCTCCCGGGAGGGTCCACTGCTGGTTCGCGCTGGCGAAGCAGTCCCAGATCTGCAGCGGGGTGCCGTCGGCCGAGCTGGGCCCGGTGGCGTCGAGGCACTTGCCGAGCGCGCGCAGCGTGCCGTCGCTCTGCTTCGACCACTGCTGGGCGGTGGTGCCGTTGCAGTCCCAGATCTGCACCTTGGTGCCGTTGGCGCTGCTCGCCGCACTGACGTCGAGGCACTTGCCGAGCGCGCGGATGGTGCCGTCGTCGCCGACGGTCCACTGCTGGGCGGTGCTGCCGTTGCAGGTGTACAGCTGAACCTGGGTGCCGTTGGCGCTGTTGGCGGCGGCGATGTCGATGCACTTGCCGCCGTAGCCGGTGATCTGGCCGGCGGACGCGGCCGAGGCGGCGGTCATCGCGAAGACGCCGACGCCGACCGCGGTCAGGACGGTCGCCGCGAGGGCGAAACCGGTCCTCAGGCGCGGCCGCCGCCTGGTCTGGTTGGAGGGGGTCACTGGCGGGTCCCTTCTGGGCGGGCAGGCCCGCCCGGACCCGGTCTTACTCGGGCGGTTGGTCCGGGACGGGCAATCTGTGAAGATGCCTTACAGATTGCCAGGAGGCTATGCCCGCCCGGACCGCACGTCAATATAAGACTTGAATTAAGGTACTGAGCTGCAAATTTAAGACTTCGAGACGATCTGCCCGGCGCCACCGGCGGTCTCGTTGACCGACTCCAGCCACGCCTTCATGTCGGTCTTGCCCAGACCCGTGCCACCGACGACGACGGTGTTGCCGACGATGAGGGTCGGGTACATCGAGGCCTGGTCCTGGGCGTAGGCCTTGGCCGCGTTGGCCGCCTTGAACTCCACGAAGATGGCCTGCTGCCCGCGGTGCGGCATGCGGTCGCCCTTCTTCGCGTAGCAGTCGAACTGCTTGAAGTCGGCCACGGCGGAGCGGTACTTGGCCGGCACGCCGGTGGAGTTGGCGTCCCACTGGCCGAACGGGCAGTCGGGGTCCTTCGTGAACAGCTCGCCGGTCAGCTTGCCGACGGTGGCGAAGCTGAGCTTGCCGACCTCTCCGGACGCCTTGACCGAACCGCTCGCGGAGGCGCTCGGCGCGGCACCGGAGGAGGCGGACGGGGCGGCGGAGGCGGCGGAGGCGGCCGCGGCGGGGGCGTCGCTCTTCTTGTCGTCCCCGCAGGCGGCGGTCAGCAGGAGGGCGGCGGTGGCGACGGCGAGGACGGGCAGCAGACGCTTCATCGGGATTCCTTATGTGGTACCGCGTGCAGGACGCGATGTCAGCCGTGGACGCACCGAACTTATGCGTGCACGGGCCTCGTTGAATCCCGGATGTATGCCACCCGACAACGGATCGTGGGCTACCTCACTCGATCCGGTCCACAGTGGACGGCGGGCCTGTCGGGTAGCCGACGGACGGACCGGCCGCTCGGGTGTGCGTCCGGTCCGCCCTTCATGCCGGTGCCCTGGCCGTCCGCTTACCGGGGCACCCGTCGTTGGCGGCGCCCGCTATCTGTTAAGCGCCTTTCCTAATTGGTGGCAGGCTATGGCCTGGATCCATCGGACGTCAATACAAGACCTGAAAAAAGGTCTACCATCATTTTGGTCGGATATGTCGGGCGCTGGCGCGCCACGACATATCCGATTTATACCCTGACAGGGGAATTGACGGATCTCCCGCCTAGTCGATCATGTTCGGGTGGGCGAGGACCGCCGCCGCCAAGTCCTCGTGTACCTCTGCGGGCAGCGTGTGCCCGATGCCGGCCACTCAGCTCGGCGCCCGGGATGCGCCCGGCGATGATCGCCGTGGCCCGGCTTGACCGGCTCGTGGCTGCAGCGAGCGCACCCGGTCGGGCCGCTCCACCGCGACGAGCAGCCCACAGCAGCTCCTGCGGGGTGAGCGCTGCCAGCGCGGCGGCGGGCGGCGCCTGCCCGGCCTCGCCGGCAGCCCGCAGCTCGTCCTGCGCCCGCCGGGCCCACGGCCGCGCACCCGCGCGCTCGAACGCCTCCCACGCCGCCCGCAGGTGCGCCCGCGCCTCCCAGGGCCGCTGTCCCCGGCGCAGCCGCTCCCCCAGCAGCAGGGCCGTGCGGGCCGCCTCGAACGGGTCGGTGTGCAGCCGCAGCGCCTCGGCGAGGTCATCCTCGCGACCCGCCGGCCAGTCCCCGGCAGCTGGCTAGCAGCGCCCGCGACTCGGGCAGCGCGGCGTGCGCCGTCCACCGCTCGTACGCGGCGAGGGCGGCCCGGGCGCCCCCCGTGCCCGCGGCGGCCTCGACTCGGTCCGGCGTGCTGCGGGGTGCCCGGCCCCGGGCCCGGCGGCGGCGAGCGCCGCGAACCGTTCGTCCGCCGCGGCGTACCGGCCGAGGCAGAGCTCCAGCAGCGCCGGCGATCAGGGCGGCCGTGCGGGCGGCGGCGGACAGGGCGGCCGCACGAGGCGTCGTGGCGCGCCGGCGCGCGACCCGTCCGCCCGCGGTCAGGGGCGGGAGGCCCGGCGCAGGAGCTCGGCCATCGGCAGGGTGGCGGCGCCGAACGCGACCGCGTCCGGGCCGAGCTCGCACAGCTCGATCGAGACCTGCCCGAACGGGTGCTCCAGCGCCTGCTCCTGCGCGGCCGCGCGGACCTGCGGCAGCAGCCGGGCGCCCAGGGCCACGCCGACCCAGCCGCCGAGGACGACCCGCTCCGGGTTGAAGAGGTTGACCAGGTTGCCGATGCCGGCGCCCAGGATGCCGGCGGTCTCGGCCAGGGTCTCGGCGGCGGCGGGGGTGTCGGCGGCGATGAGCGCGGCCACGCCGGCCATCTCGCCGTCGGTGGCCTTGACGGCCGGGTCGAGCGCCCGGTAGCGCTCCAGGATGCCCTCGGCGCCGACGTAGGCCTCGAGGCAGCCGCGGGCGCCGCAGCGGCATTGGCGGCCGCCGTACACGACGGTGGTGTGGCCCCACTCGCCGGCGCTGCTGCTCGCGCCGCGGTACACGGTGCCGTTGGTGATGACGGCGGCGCCCACGCCCGAGCCGACCAGGACGATGACGGCGTTGCCGGCGCCCCGCCCGGCGCCGAACCACATCTCGGCCTGGCCCTGGGTCTTGGCGCCGTTCTCGACGAACAGCGGGGCGGTGATGCCGCGCTCGCGCAGCAGGGCGTGGAAGGAGACGCCGCGCCAGCCCAGCGTCGGGGCGTAGACGAGCGCGGGGTCGGACTGCTCGACGGTGCCGGGGACGCCGATGCCGATGCCGAGCACGGCGGCCGGGTCGACGCCGGTGAGCACCTCGCGGATGCCGGCCTCGAGCTGTCCGGCGACGGCGGCCGGGTCGGGACGCGAGGACGGCAGGGGCTCGTCGACGGTGGCCAGGCGGGTCATCGACAGGTCGAACATCTCGACCTTGACGCCGGTCTCGCCCACGTCGGCGCCGACGAGGCGGCCGAAGTCCGGGTTGACCCGCAGCAGCACCCGCGGGCGGCCGCCGTCGGACTCGATCTGACCGGCCTCGATGATCAGGCCCTCGTGCAGCAGCTCGGCGGTGACACTGCTCGCGGTCGCGGCGCTCAGGCCGGTGATGCGGCTCAGGTCGTGCCGGCTCAGCGGCCCCCGAAAGAACAGCTCCGACAGCAGCGTCGAGCGGTTCCGCCGGCGCATGTCCCGTGTCGTCGCGCGCTCGACCTCGATGCGCACCACCGCAAGCCCCCCTTGATCCCTCGGTAGCGATCGTGTCACGCTCGCCGATGCACGTCGACACCGAGGGGTCATCCGCGCCGCCTTGCCCGCCGGGCGACGGCGGCCACCAGCCCGAGGGCCACCACCGTGAAAGCCCCGGCGAGCAGCGCACCCTTGGCCCGGTGGTCCACCACCGCGACGGGCGGCGCCGACGGTGCGGCCGAGGTTTTCGGCACCGGTCTGGCGATGTCGTACCGCAGGATGCTCACCGGCCCGCTCTGGTCCGACACGGTGAGGAAGGCGTTGCCGTCGGGCGTGTAGGCGATGGCCTCGCCCTGCGGCTCGCCCGGCAGCGGGGTGACCCGGGGCGTGCCGGTGGTGATCGCCTTGGCCACGTCGCCGTCGGGCACGTCGAACTCGTAGGCGTCGGCGTACGTGCGCAGGGCCGCGTGCCGGCCGTCGGGTGAGACGGCGCCGCCCGTGATGAAGGCGCTGCCGAGGAACCCCCACGGGTTGTCGGTGCCGCTGTGCGAGGGCGTGAAGTGCCCGACCAGCGTCAGCGGCGCCCCCTCGGCGTTGTCGGTGGGCAGCGGGGTGTCGAGCCGGTACACCTCCCCGCCGGGGTCCTTCGTGACGATGACGGGCCGGCCCTGCCCGTCGATCAGCAGCGCCTCGGCGTCGCGGGGCACGCCGTCGGGGTACCGAATCCGGTGGATCTTCAGGGTCTTGCTCCCCGGCGCCAGGGTCCACAGCGCGATGGTGTCGCGGCGCTTGCCGGAGCCGCCGGTCAGCGGGCTGTTGTCGCCGATGTCGGCGATCCACACGGTGCCGCCCGAGTCCACGGCCAGGTCCTCGGGGTCGCGGGCGGTCGTCGGGTAGCCCACGCTGCGCGTCAGCGAGCAGTCCGGCGCGAGATAGAACAGGCGCATCTTGCGCGGCTCGGGGTTGGAGTCGTTCTCCACCAGGTAGCCGCCGCCCGGGAGCGCGGCCAGCCCGGACGCCTCGATCACGGCCGGGTCGGTGATGCGGCAGACCTCCTGAGCCGTCGTGGCCTGCGCCGCGGCGGGCCGGGCTCCCACGCACCCGAGCGAGGCGACGACGAGGGCGACGACCATCCCGACCCCCGCCCCGCGCATGCGTCAAGTCTCGCAGAGCGCCGCGAGGTCCCCCGCCCTGGGTGACTGTGGGTCATCCTTCAGGCGACGGAAGGTGACCGACCCGATGATGCGGGACCGGCAGCACGACGCGAGACGGTGGACGCATAGCTGGCAGCCGCCGCCCTGCGGTGATGGTGCTACACCCGGCCGACGGCGCCGTACATTCCGACATCCGCCGGCGATGGGCGCTCGAGGGCGTCCGGGCGCCATTCGCTGATCGGCACGACGCCCGGTTCTACGAGGTCAAGACCATCGAAGAGACCGCCGAAGACCTCCCGGTCGCGTGGCCAGGTATCCGCGTGGCCGCGCGCGAACATCGCGTCGAAGGCGGCAGCATTCTGCGGGTCGAGGAAGTCCTTGGTCATGTTCGTCGCCACCAGGTAGCTGCCGGGCGGCACGGCGTCCAGCAGGTCTGCGACGATCTGGCGGGCCTGCTGGTCGTCGTGGATGAAGTGCAGCACCGCGATGAGCAGGACCGCCACCGGCTGGCGCAGGTCCAGCGTCGCGGTCAGCTCGGGGGCGCTGAGGATGGCGGCCGGATTGCGCGCGTCGGCGTCGATGTAGCTGGTGGCGCCCTCCGGGCTGCCGATCATGAGCGCCCGCGCATGCGCCAGGACCATGGGGTCGTTGTCAACGTACGTGACGCGCGACTCCGGCGCGATGGCCTGGGCGACCTCGTGGGTGTTGTCGGGCGCGGGCAGGCCCGTGCCGATGTCGAGGAACTGCCGGATGCCGGCCTCGCGAGCGAGGTACCGCACGACACGACCGTGGAAGGCGCGTCCTTCCCGGGCCGCCGTCCGGATCGCGGGCCACGCCGCGGCGATGCGGTCACCGGACTCGCGATCGACCACGAAGTGGTCCTTGCCGCCGAGCCAGTAGTTCCAGCGCCGGGCGGGGGACATGGCGTGGGGGTCCAACCGCGGATCTGGTGTGGTGCGGCCGATGTCGCTGGTAGACACAGCCAAGCCCTCCCGGCAATCGAACACCCTGCTGGACGGCGCCGTGCCGCGAGGATGCGACGCAGCGACGCTCATCATAGCCCTGGCGACCACCAAGCGCCGACCCGGGCCTTGGTTGAGACGTGCGCCGCGGTAGCTGCGCGACCTGACCGCCCGCCAGGCCGCCTGGCGGGCGTACGGCGAGGGCATGCGCGACTCCCGGCTGCGCCGCCCGCAGTCGCGGGTGCGCAGTCTTGCGCCTGGCGGCCGGCGGTAAGCGCGACGATCGACGTAACCGTCAACCGTGCGCGCACGGCCGCGGCTACCGCGGCCAAGCAGCCGCGCCGCGGAGCGGGCCGAGGTCCGGCTCCGCGTCGAGCAGTTCGGCGCGCTGCCGGACGGGCATCTGGTCGCGCTCATCGCGGCCCTGCTCGGCGAGACCGCGCGGCGCGGGCTGGCGTTCGAGGTGCCGTAGCACGATAGGCGGGCCCAGGTACGCATTGCGCGCACGCCGGGCCCGCGCTCACGGACGATCGGCTGAGGTCGCTCCGGGTTTGGCTACGCAACACTTCGGCGATGACCGACACTCCGGCCTCCGTCCCGTACGTCCCCGGCCCCACGGGAGCCATGCCTGCGCAGGGCTTCCCGCCCATGGCTCCGCCGGCGGGGCGTCCGCCTGTCCCCGGGCCGAATCCGGGCGGGAAGGGCGGCGGCCGTGCGGTCATCTTTGGCGTGATCGGCCTGGTCGTGGGGCTGGCCATCGGTGGCTGTATCGGCGCGGCGGCAGCCTCGGGCGCGAAGAACAACCCGGCCAGCTCCACCGACGCTGCGAAACCTGCTGCAACCACTGTCTACGTCACAGTGACCGCCGCGGCGCCTACCACGGCCGCGGCGCCAACGCCCGCCGCGACAACCGCCGCCGCGACAACTGCGGCCGCGCCGCCTCCGCCACCGGCCGCACCGACGATCAACGACGGCACCTGGACGGTCGGCGAGGACTTCCCGGCCGGCACGTACAAGACCACCGGCGCCGGGGACAGCTGCTACTGGGCGATCTACAAGTCTGGCACGAACCAGAGCTTTGACTCCATAGTGGATAACCACCTCGGCGGCGGGAACCTGCGGGTGACCCTGAAGGCCGGCCAGGACTTCGAGACCAAGCGATGCGGGGTGTGGAGCAAGGTCGGCTGAGCTGCCCCAGGAGCGCACGACAGACGGCCCGGCTCCCCGAGTGAGAGCCGGGCCGCTTCCGTCGCGTGTGGCCGCGGCCTCTAGTGGTCGCGGGGGCGGGTAGTGGAGTACAGGTGGCTGTCCGGGAATTCCTCCGCCGTCAGGACCGCGCCCACGATGATGACCGCGGTGCGCTTGATGCCTGCGGCCTCGACCTGGGAAGCGATGTCGGCCAGCGTGCCGCGCAGGACCAGCTCGTCGGGGCGGCTGGCGTAGGCGACGACGGCGGCGGGGCAGTCGTCGCCGTACCACGGCAGCAGTTCCTCGACGAGGGCGGCGATGCGCTGGACGGCCAGGTGCAGGACCAGCGTGGAGCGGCTTGCGGACAGGGTGGCCAGTTCCTCGCCGGGGGGCATCGGGGTGGCCCTCGCCGCCGTCCGGGTGAGGATCACCGTCTGGGCGACCCCGGGGACCGTCAGCTCGCGGCCGAGGGTGGCCGCGGCGGCGGCGAACGCGGGGACGCCGGGGACGATCTCGTACGGGACGCCGGCCGCGTTCAGGCGGCGCAGCTGCTCGGCCATGGCGCTGAACACCGACGGGTCGCCGGAGTGCAGCCGGGCCACGTCGAGGCCCTTGGCGTGCGCGTCGAGCAGCTCGGCGAGGATCTGGTCCAGGTCCAGGTTCGCGGTGTCGACGAGCCGGGCGCCGGGCGGGCAGTACTCCAGCAGCTCCACCGGCACGAGGCTGCCCGCGTACAGGCAGACCGGCGCGGCGGCGATGCGGTCGCGGCCGCGCACGGTGATGAGGTCGGGGGCGCCCGGGCCGGCGCCGATGAAGTACACGGTCATTTCTCCACCCACCACTGCGTCACGGGCAGCATCGGCCGCCAGCCCAGGAATCCACCGATCGGCGCGGCCCGGTGCACCGCGATCCGGGTCAGCTCGCCGCCGTGCCGTCCGTGCAGCTCGGCGACGAGCCGCTCCGACTCGACGGTGACGGCGTTGACGACGAGCCGGCCGCCCGGGCGCAGCGCGGCCCAGCACCGCTCGAAGACGCCGGGGGCGGTGAACCCGCCGCCGATGAAGACGGCGTCGGGTGTCTCGAGGCCGTCCAGCGCCTCGGGCGCCGCACCGACCACAATGGACAGCGACGGTACGCCGAGCCGCGCCGCATTCGCCGAAACCCGCTCGGCCCGGGCCGGATCGTGCTCGACCGCGACGGCCCGGCAGGAGCGGTGCGCGCGCAGCCACTCGATGCCGATGCTGCCCGAGCCGGCGCCGACGTCCCACAGCAGCTCGCCCGGGCGCGGGCCGAGCGCGGCGAGCGTGACGGCGCGGATCTCGCGCTTGGTGAGCTGGCCGTCGGAGTCGTACGCCGAGTCGGCCAGTCCCGGCACGACCGGCAACCCGCCCGGGCCGCGGCACTCGACCGCCACGATGTTCAGGGGTCCGGCGGCGGCCGGGTCGTGGTGGATGCGCTCACCGGCGGAGCCGAGGTCCTCGAGGATCGTCACGGCGCTGCCGGCGAAGCCGGACTCCTCGAGGATGTGCCACACCTTCGCTGGCGTGGCCGCGCCCGCGGACAGCACGAGGACGCGCCGCCCGTCGTGCAGGTGCCGGCGCAGCAGCCCGGCGTCGCGGACGACCTCGGTGTCCTCGACCGCCCACCCGAGCCGGGCGCAGGCGAGCGATACCGAGGACGGGCGCGGGTCGACGGTGACGTGGGCGGCGCCGAGCAGCCGCACCAGGGTGGTGCCGATGCCGTAGTGCATGGGGTCGCCGCTGGCCAGCACGCAGACCCGCGCGTCGTGGTGCTCGGCGAGCAGGCGGGGCAGCGCGGGCACCAGTGGCGAGGGCCAGGCGATGCGCTCGGCCCGCACGGTCTCGGGCAGCAGGTCGAGCTGGCGCGGGCCCCCGAAGACGACGTCGGCGGCGTGCAACCGGGTCGGGTCGATGCTGCCGTCGGCGCCGATGCCCACGACGGCGACCGGGGGCGCGGCGGCCGCGACGGCGACGGTGGCCTTCGGCGACGAGCGCTTGCCGGCCAGCAGCACTGCCGGGCGGCCGGCGGCGAGCAGGGCCGCGGCCTCGGCGACGCTCGGCGTGCCCAGCGCGGCCGAGACGCGGGCCGACGGCGACGGGACGGGCACGGCGGCGAGCGCCCCGGCCGGGAAGGTCACCACCGCCCAGCCGTGCGCGGCCGCCACCGCCTCGGCCAGCTCCCGGCGTGAGTCCACAGTGGACACTGTGTCGACCGCGTCCGGTGCGGGCAGCGACTCCGCCAGCAGGGCGAGCACCTCGGCCGGGGACGTGCCGGGCCGGGCGCCGAATCCGACCGTCAGGCGCACGAGGCCACCAGGCGGTAGGCGAGCCGGGGTGCGCCGGCCCAGTGCAGGTGCAGGTAGGAGGCGTGGACGTTGCCGGCCGCGAACCCGTCCCGGCCCTCCCGCCAGGCCCAGGCCGGGGTGGCGCCGGTGGGCGGGGTGACGCGGGTGCGGTGGAACTCGTGGCCGGTGACCCTCGTGCCGGCGGGGGCGAGCACGTTGTCGGCGACGGCGACCGCGTCGCGGTAGCCCAGCGTCAGGCTCGGGGTCATCGCCGCCTCGGCGTCCAGCACGCCGCACATCGGGCGGCCGTCCAGGGCGCGGCACAGCCAGAGCAGGCCGGCGCACTCGGCGGCGATCGGGCCTCCCGCCGCGGCCAGCGCGGTCACCTCGGCGCGCAGGCGCGTGTTGGCGGAGAGCTGCTCGGCGTACACCTCGGGGAAGCCACCGCCGACGACGAGCGCGCGGGTGCCGGGCGGGAGGGCCTCGTCGCGCAGCGGGTCGACCGTGCACACCCGGGCGCCGGCCGCGGCGAGCAGCTCGACGGTCTCGGCGTAGCCGAACGAGAACGCGGCCCCGCCGGCGACGGCGACGACGGGCTCGCCGGGCGTGGGCGGGGCGAGCGACGGCGACCAGGGCACGGCGGACAGCGGCGGGGCGCTGCGGGCGACGGCGGAGACGGCGTCGAGGTCCACGCTGGACGCGACCAGGTCGGCGAGGGCCGCGACCGACGCGGCGGCCTCGGCCGAGCGCTCCACCACGGGCACGAGGCCGAGGTGGCGGGAGGGGGCGGCGACGGCGTCGTGGCGGCGCAGCACGCCGAGGACGGGGGTGCCGACCTCGGCGCAGGCGTCGCGCAGGATCAGCTCGTGACGGTCCGAGCCGACCCGGTTGAGCACGACGCCGGCGATGCGCACGCCCGGGCCGAAGGAGCGGAACCCGTGCACGAGCGCGGCGACCGAGCGGGCCTGTGCGGTGGCGTCGACGACGAGCAGCACGGGCGCGTCGAGGAGCCGGGCCACGTGGGCGGTGGAGCCGTGCTCGCCGGCGCCGGTGCGGCCGTCGTAGAGGCCCATGACGCCCTCGATGACGGCCAGGTCGGCCCCGGCCGCGCCGTGGGCGAACAGCGGCGCGACGAGGTCCTCGCCGACGAGCACCGGGTCGAGGTTGCGGCCCGGGCGGCCGGCGGCGAGCGCGTGGTAGCCGGGGTCGATGTAGTCGGGGCCGACCTTGAACGGCGCGACCTTCTCGCCCCGGGCGGCGAACGCGGCGAGCAGCCCGGTGGCCACGGTGGTCTTGCCGTGGCCGGAGGCGGGCGCCGCGATGACGATCCTTGCTACCACTCGATGCCCTGCTGGCCTTTTCGCCCGGCGTCCATCGGGTGCTTGACCTTCGTCATGTCGGTGACGAGGTCGGCGAGGTCGACCAGGTCGGGGTGGGCGTCGCGGCCGGTGACGACGACGTGCTGGTTGCCGGGGCGCTCGCGCAGCGTCTCCACGACGTCGGCGATGTCGACCCAGCCCCACTTGATCGGGTACGTGAACTCGTCGAGGACGTAGAAGCGGTACGCCTCGGCGGCGAGGTCGCGCTTGATCTGGGCCCAGCCCTCGGCGGCCTCGGCGGCGTGGTCGCGCTCGGTGCCGGGCCGCTGGATCCAGGACCAGCCCTCGCCCATCTTGTGCCACACGACGCTGCCGCCCTTGCCGGTCTCGCCGAGCGCGCGCAGCGCCGTCTCCTCGCCGACCTTCCACTTCGGGCTCTTCACGAACTGGAACACCGCGATGGGCCAGCCGGCGCTCCACGCGCGCAGCGCCATGCCGAACGCCGCCGTGGACTTGCCCTTGCCCTGCCCGGTGTGCACCGCGAGCACGTGCTGGCGGCGGCGCTGGCGGGTGGTGAGCCCGTCGTCGGGTACGTTCTCGACTCTTCCCTGCGGCAACTCAGGCTCCCAGGCTCGACAGCGGAATGCAGTCGGCGTCGAGCGCGGCGGCGAGGCGGCGCGCGAGGCCGAGGCGGATCGGGCCGGACTCGCAGTCGACGACGACGGCGGGCACCCCGGCCAGCAGCGGTACCACGCCCAGCGGGTCGGGCCCGCTGGTCGAGCGCCCGTCGGTGACCACGACGAGCAGCGGCCGGCGGCGGGCGTCGCGGCGCCGCTCGCCGTGCAGGGTCCGGGCGGCCTGGCGCAGCCCCGCGGCCAGCGGGGTGCGGCCCCCGGTGCGCAGCTCGGCGAGGCGCAGGACGCCGACCTCGTGGCTGGCGGTGGGCTCCAGGACGAGCGCCGCGTCGTGCTGCCGGAAGCTGATCATCCCGACCTTGTCCCGCCGCTGGTACGCGTCGCGCAGCAACGACAGGATGGCGGTCTTCACCACGCTCATCCGCTGGCGGGCCGCCATGGAGCCGGACGCGTCGACGACGAACAGCACGAGGTTGGCCTCCCGGCCGACCTTGACCGCCTCGCGCACGTCCCTGGCCTCGGCCCGCCGGGCGCCGCGCAGCGCCGCCGCCCGGACCGTGTCCGGGACGTGGAGGCTGGTGAGCTTGCCGCCGAGCGGGGCGCGGCTGCGCACGACCCGCCCGTGGCGGGAGACGGCGGGCGAGCGGCGGCCGGCGTGCGCCCCGGCCTGGCGGTTGGCCCGCCCGGCGATGCTGAGGAGCTTCGGCTTGTATGGCAACCCCGCGAACGCCAGCGCGCCGGGCGCTTCGACCCGTTGCCCGCTTTCGCCATCTCCGTCCCGTGCATCCACTTCGCCCGACGAAGGGTATAAGTCGGATAAATCCGATTTGCCCTGCAAATCGGATTTATCCGGAACGTTGGCACCTGGCGGTGGGCTGGGCAAACGTGAGGAGGGGCCGGGCTGGGAGCCGTCGTCGGCGTCCGGGCCGCTCTCCGCGCCGTCGCCCGGCCCGCCGTCGCCGTCGCTCGGGCCGCCGTCGCCGTCGCCGTCGCCTGGGCCGCCGTCGCCGGGGCCGTCCGGGCCGCCGCCGTTGTCCGGGCCGGGGTCCTCGTCGGGCTCGTCCGGGTTGGCCTCTGCGTTCAGCACCTCTTCCAAACGGTCTTTGTCGGCACCCGGCGGGTCCAGCGGATCCCGGCGGCGGCGGTGCGGCAGGGCGAGCCGCGCCGCGTCGCGCACGTCGTCCTTCGTGACCACGGTCCGGCCGTGCCACGCGGCCAGGGCCACCGCGGTCCGCGCGACGACGATGTCGGCCCGGAGGCCGTCCACGCGGTACGCCAGGCAGATCCGCGCGATCCGGTCCAGCTCCCGATCGGGCAGGGACACCGCGCCGAGGCGGGCCCGGGCGACGGCGATGCGGGCGGCGAGCTCGGCGTCGGCCTCGACGTAGCGGGTAGCGAACGCGGCGGGGTCGGCCTCGTAGGCCAGGCGGCGGCGGACCACCTCGGCCCGCGGCGGCGCCTCCTGCGGGGCGGCCACCCCGACGACCAGCCCGAAGCGGTCGACCAGCTGCGGGCGGGGCTCGCCCTCCTCCGGGTTCATGGTGCCGACGAGCAGGAACCGGGCGGCGTGCTTGACCGACACGCCGTCGCGCTCCACGTGCGCGCGGCCCATGGCGGCGGCGTCGAGGAGCAGGTCGACGAGGTGATCGGGCAGCAGGTTGACCTCGTCGACGTAGAGCACGCCCCGGTGGGCGGCGGCCAGCAGGCCCGGCTCGTAGGCCTTCACCCCGTCGCCGAGCGCCCGCTGCAGGTCCAGGGTGCCCACGACCCGGTCCTCGGTGGCGCCGACCGGCAGCTCGACGAGGGCGGAGCGGCGCCGCGCGGAGCCGGCCCCCGGCAGGTGGGGGCCGTCGGGGCACTCGGCGTCGGGGGCGGCCGGGTCGCAGGCGAAGCGGCAGCCGGTGACCACCTCGACCTCGGGCAGCAGCGCGGCCAGCGCCCGCACGACGGTGGACTTGGCGGTGCCCTTCTCGCCACGCACGAGCACTCCGCCGATGGCCGGCGACACGGCGGTGAGCAGCAGCGCCAGGCGCAGGTCGGCCAGGCCGACGACGGCCGAGAACGGATACGGCGGGGTCACGGGCACACTTCCCTTCGGCGGGTCCGCGCCCGCGAGGTGGCTGGGCCGCAGGGTTGCCTGCAGCGACAGCGGCCGGAGTCTCCTGGCTCCCGGATCGCCGCCGGCCCCCGGCCTTGCGGCCGTGATCCGGCCGTGGCCCGTGCGCTGGGGGACGACTCCCCGGTCACAGTGGCGGGACCGTCCCGGAATCGCACCGGGTTCCTCCGCGTACCGCTTCCGGTCATCGTGTCCCACCGGCCCCGGTACCGTCAACGCAACGAGATGTGACCCTCACGATCCGCCCGCCGCTGCCGATGGGGAGGGCATGCGGCGCTGGCCGGACCTGGCCGCCCAGACGGTGGCCCGTCTCCTGCTCGTGGCGATCGCGCTGATCGCCGCCACTCCCCTGCGCCTGCCGCCGCTCGCCCCGGAGACCGCGGTCGCGCCGCCGGGCACCCGGGCGATGTGGCTGTGGGAGCGCGACGACCCGCGGCCGGTGGTGGACTGGGCCACGGCCAACGGGGTGCGGGCGCTGTTCGCCTACTACGACCCCCGGGCCGGCGCGGCCGACCTGGCCCGGCTGCGCGAGCTGCGGCAGTTGTGCGACGCGGCCGGGATCGCGCTCGACGCGCTCGGCGGCGAGCCGGCCTGGACCACCGAGCACCCGGCCGCGCTGGCCTGGGCCCAGGGCGCGGCGGCCACGGGCCTGTTCCACGGCCTGCACATGGACGTGGAGCCCTACCTGCTGCCGTCCTGGAAGACCGACCAGGCCGCACTGGTACCGCAGTTCCTCACGCTGCTGGACCAGGTCTCCTCGGCCACGGACCTGCCGCTGGAGCTGGACGTGCCGTTCTGGCTACCCACGGTCGCGGTGCCGGACGGCGGGGGCAACCTCGCCGACGCGGTGCTGGCCCGCACCGACGGCGTCACGGTGATGAGCTACCGCAACACCGCCACCGGGGCCAACTCCATGGTCGGGGTGGCCGACGACCTGCTGCGCCGGGCCGGGAAGGTGGCCAAGCCGGTCCGCCTGGGCGCGGAGACGCAGCCGCTGGGCGACTGCGCGTACTGCAGCTTCCACGGCTCCACCGCCACCCAGCTGCACCAGACGCTCGCGGCGGTGGACTCGGCGGCGCAGCGGTACCCGGCGTTCGCGGGCATCGCGGTGCACCAGTACGACACCTGGATAACGCTCACCGGCTGACTCAACCCGTCGCGCGGGGCGCCGATCTGCCCTGGCGACACAAGAGATCCGGGAAGGACCCCTCCGATGCGCCGTTCTGCCTCCATCGCCCTCGCCGTTGCCGCCGGCGCGGCCGCCATCGTCCCCGCCGCGGCCCCGGCCTCGGCGGCCGTGCCGGACTTCGGCCTCGTCTCACCGGTCCTGGCCTCGATGCTCCCCGGCCAGACCGGCTGGGTCAGCACCATGTGGGCGTCGATCGCCGACGTCTGCGACGTCAAGATCACCGCGAGCGCGAACGGCGTGACGGTGAAGTACCCGTCGAACACCAGTGCCTACTCGTCGCTGTCCAAGGGCGACACGCTCGCCGCGGGCCGCATGGACTACGCCGCGTTCAACCTCACCCTGCCGCAGAACACCCTGCTCGGCGTGGTGCCGCTGACGCTCAACTACTCGTACACCACCAGGAACGCCGGCGCGACGACCTGCACCGGCGTCCAGCGCTCCGGCAGCACCCCGGCCACGATCGCCACCATCTCGCTCACCGGCGACACCGTCGTGCAGAAGACCTCCGCCACCACGGTGCCGAAGGCCACGCCGGTCTGGTCGCAGCTGAACTTCCACTCGCAGGGGACGGCCACCAACGTGCAGGTCACGGTCTCCGGCGGCCCGTCCGGCCTGGTCGTGTCGTACCCGGGCGACCGCGCCTACACCTCGCTGAGCCAGGGCTCGACCCTGCCGGCCGGCGCCGACGACTACGCCGCCGTGAAGTTCGACGCGACAAACGTGCCCACCGGCGTCTACAAGCTCACCGTCAAGATCACCTACGGCGGCACCGTCGACACCAACAACCTGCTGCTCACCGTGTCGTAACGGCCGGCCCCTTCGCGGGCCGGTCCTTCCCCAGAGAGGCTGGCAACCCGATGCTCCGCTCCCGTGCCCTGCTCGCCGTCACCGCCCTGGCCCTGACGGCGAGCCTTTCCGCGTGCGGCGGCAACGCCCCGCAGGAGATCAAGGCGCCGGCCCCGACCACGACCGGCCCGCTGACCGAGGAGCGCCGCGAGACGCTCTTCCTCGACGCGACCGCCACCCACCTGTGCGGGATCCAGTCCCGCGTGTACACCGACCCGGGGGCGATGGCCTCGGCGTACGCGTCCCGGCCCATCTACGCCGACCTCACCGACGCCCAGGTCGACGCCTTCCGGCAGCGACTGATCAGCGACCCGGCCTTCGCGGCGCGGCTGACCGAGAAGATGAAGGTGGTCTGCGGTACCGCGCCATCAGCCTCTTCCGCCGGCTGATGCCGCGATATGCCGCCGTGCTGGTCAGTGTTCGCGTGGCCGTCAGGCAGCGGCCGCGGGGGCATGGTCCAGCATGTCGATGGTGGTGTCGGCCGCCTCGACGACGACCGGGTCGTGGGTGGCGACGAGGGTGACGCAGCCGTGCTCGTGCGTGGTGCGGGCGATGAGCCGGGTGAGGTCGTCGGCGCGGGTGCGGTCGACCGCGGCGGTCGGCTCGTCGACGAGGAGGAGCTCGGGCCGGGCGAGCAGGGCGCGGGCCAGGGCGACGCGTTGGCGTTCGCCGCCGGAGAGCTGGTCGGGGCGGTGGCGTAGCCGGTGGTCGAGTCCGACCTCCGCGAGCAGTTCGCGGGCCTTGGCGCGCAGGGCGCGGGGTTTGTGCCCGGCGAGGGAGGCGGCGGCGAGCAGTTGTTCCTCGGCGGTGAGGCCGGTCAGCAGGTTGCCGCTCTGGAACATGTAGCCGATGCGGGTGCGGCGGGCGTGGGCGCGCTGGCGGTCGGTAAGTGCGGCCAGGTCGGTGTCGTTGAGCAGGACCTGCCCCTGGTCCGGGCGCAGCAGGGCGCCGGCGACGGCCAGGAGGGTGGACTTGCCGGAGCCCGAGGGCCCGACGAGGGCGGTGAGGGCGCCCGGCCGGAAGGAGGCGGTCAGACCGCCGAGGGCGATGGTGCGGGACTCGCCGCGGCCGAGGGTCACGGTGATGCCGTTGAGGTGGAGGGTCATCGCGCGGCTCCCAGCATGGTCATCGGGTCGACGGTGGTGACGCGGCGCAGGGTGAATGCGGAGCCTGCGAGGCCCACCAGGACCACGGCCGCCATGGTCGTGGCGAGGGTGACGGCGGGCAGGCTGAAGGGAACCTTTTCGCCGACGAGGAGGCCGACGGCGGCGGCGAGCGCGGCTCCGGCGGCGGTGCCCACCGCGACGACCACGGCGGCCTGGGCGAGGGTGTGGCCGAGGAGGCGCCGCCGGGACGCGCCCATGGCGCGCAGCAGGGCCAGCTCCGGGGTGCGCTGCACGGTCCAGACGGCGAAGAAGGCGCCGACGACCAGCGGGGCGATGAGGAAGAGGAAGGTCTCGATGGAGTTCATGGTCAGGCGCTCTCCCGCGTAGCCGGGGGCGGCGGCGAAGGCGTCCTGGAGCGCGACGGTCGCGGTGCCGAGGCGGCGGTCGGCGTCGGCCAGTGCCTGCCCGCGCAGGTCGGCGGGGACGTCGAGGGCCATCGCGGTGTACTGGTCGGGGAGCCCGGCGGGCGGGGTGAGCGCCCCGGGGGTGGTGAAGCGGATCTGGCGCCAGGTGTCGAGGGTCATGTACGCGACCGCGACGTGCCCGTAGGAGGAGCGGCCGGTGGTGCCGGTCACCTTCAGGCGGATGCCGAGCCGGTCGATGGTCAGGGTGTCGCCGATGTGGACCCCGTCGTTCACTAGCTGACTGGACACGACGATGCCCTCGGGTGCGGCCGCGTCCAGGCGGTGCCCGTCCTCGGCGCCGGGGTCGGTGAAGGCACCGGGCTGGACGCCGAAGGCGGCGAGGTCGACCTCGACGTTGCGGTCGGTGGTACCGCGGGTGATGGCAACTCCCAGCGGCGTGGCCTGGACGCCCTTCTCGCTCGTCCAGCCGGCGACCGCACGCTGGTCGATCAGGCTCCGGGCGAACTGGTCGGAGTTGGAGCCGGCGGCGAAGGCGATGTGGGTGGCGGGCAGCCTGCGCAGGGCGGAGACGGTGTCGTTGCCGAGGCCGGTGGCGAAACCGGAGACGATACCGACGAGCGCGGCGACAAGGACGACGACGCTGCCCATCAACAGGAAGCGGCCTCTGGCCGCTTTGAGTTCCAGCAAGGCGAGGTACACGGCGCTCTCCAAGGGTAGGGACAAGGCGTCCCTAAGATATGAGATGGCGACGCGGCGTCCCTAAGCGGGGTGGGGTCCTAGACTGGCCGGGTGCCCAGGATCCAGGCCGCTTCGGTCGCCGATCACCGCGCCCAGCAGCGCGCCGCCCTGCTCGACGCGGCACACGAACTGCTCGCCGAGGGCGACGCCGCCAACGTGACGTTCGCGGCGGTCGCCCGGCGCACCGGGCTGGCCCGCAACAGCGTCTACAAGTACTTCTCCGACCGCCGCGAGCTCCTCACCGAAGTGGTACGGCAGGCCGCGCCGCGCTGGACCGAGCGCATCCACACCGCGCTCGCCGCCGCCGGCGCCGATCCCGAGAAGCGGGTCGCCGCCTACGTCACGGCGCAACTGGAAATGGTGCGCGACGGCGAGCACCGCATCGCCCGCGCCAGCGCCGACACGCAGGACACCGCTGCCCTGCGCGCAGGCGCCGACGCGGCGCACCGTGCCCTGCTCGACCCGCTCATCGACACCCTGCACGACCTCGGCGACGACACTCCGCTGCGCACCGCCCGGCTGCTGCAAGGGCTCGTGAACGCCGCGATCACGGCGCTGGAGGCAGGCGACGACTACGCCGCGGTGACCGACCGCGCGGTGCGACTGGCCGTCGCCGCCCTCGCGGGCCTCACCACCGATCCGCTACCCCGCTGAGCGCGCCCGGCCTCGAAACCGGGCCGACGGCCGCAGGGCACCCCCGCCGCGTGATTTCCGTCCATGACCTCTGCCGACGACAGCACTCCCGGTGCCAGTGATGGGCAACACCTTAACCCCTGGTTACTTCGTCCCGGGCCCTGCACTGCCGATCCATGCGGTACGCCGATGAGTGCCGGTGCGCCGCCCACAGCGTTCGGCGAATACCGCACCAGCACAACGCGCAGCACCTACCGGCTCAGACCGCCGCGGCTGATCTTGTCAGTCGGTGCGCGCTGCATAATGCCGATGAGCGTGTGCCCGGCCCATTGCCACCGACTCCGGTGCCCGTGATGCTGGACCGGCAGGCGACACTCCGATCGATCGATTGGCCGGAGCGAAAAGGAACCGGGTGAACGGCGGAGGTCTCAATGACCGAGACGCTCGGGGAGCACATCCCAAGCGGAATCGGAGCGCTTGTCGTCGCTGCGCTTCACTCCCGCTTCAGCAATAACCTGAACGTCGAGGCGTTCGCCGAGCTGCTGGCCGAAGACGCCCGATTCAACATGTGGTTCGTCCGCACCATGAAACGAAACGGTGCATCGGTCGCGGACGCCTGGAACGCGTGCGCGCTGAGTCAGTTGCTGTACGAACAGTGCGAACAGGCGTGGAGGACGTACCTAGCCGATGCCGAACAGGCTGAACGCCACCGCCGCGAACTCCACCGCCGGCTCACTCCCATGAGCCGCCAGGAGCGCGTCGCCGCCAGCCGCGAACGGACCGGGCGGCTGGTAGACGTGCTCATCGGCGCGACCGACCGTCTCCGCCAGGTCCGGCTGACCGGCGAGATCGGCTACGAGGACCCCGACATGCCACCCGTCGAACTGATGTGATCGGGAATCCAACCTCGGCTCACGCCGACCGGGCACACCGCTCGGTCGAGATCCGATGCGCGCACATGCCGCATCGTGCGCGGCGCACTCCGCGACAGATAGCTGGCACCGGGTTTGACGGGGTCGCAACACTGAGCTGATGATCGCCTTCGAGTTCTCCGTGGTGCTGCGCGGATACGACCCACAAGCTGTGGACGCGCTTCTGGCACAGGCCGTCGCCGCCCTCACGACCGTCGACGAGAGTGCGCGGGCAGACGCAGTCACCGCGTTGCGCCGCGCGAACCTGCCCGTCGTACTGCGCGGGTTCGACCGGGCGCAGGTCGACGGCGCGATCGCGAGTCTGACCGCCCAGCTTGAGGGTGCACCCGGGTCAGAGCCAGAGCCAGACCCAGACCTGTGGGACGGTTGGTCGGTGAACATGGCGGAGTTCGACGTGGCCCTGCGTGGCTACGATGTGGCTGCCGTGGACCGGCTGGTCGAGCAGGTAGGCCGAGCGCTGACATCCGGGAGCGCCGCTGCCCGCGCCGAGGCTGCGGTCGCCGTGCGACAGGCAGTCTTCGCGGTCAAGTTCCGTGGATACGCGCGGCACCAGATCGATCGGTTCCTTCAACAGGCAGCACGGGAACTCGCATAGGCCGTGTTCAGTCAACCCGTGTACCCACGGTCACCGGGCATGGGTTGCACTGTGAGGCCCGCGGCGGTGAGGAACTGACGGATCTGGGAGGCGTGCTCAACGACGTGCAGCGGCATGCTGCCGACAATCACCGCGAACAGCATTCCGTGGTATCGATGGGCGCTTGGAAGTGGCCGAGCGGCCATCTCCTCGGTGAGGCCGTCAAGGGTCTGGCGTACGCGTACGCGGCACCAGTCGACGTACCCGAGAAGCTCGGGCTTCGTGAACTTGCGGTTGGGGAAGCCGTAGGTGTTGTCGTCAAACGGTTGTGGCGGTGCCCACGGCTCGAACTCGCCAGCCAGGTCATAGTCGAGCGTATTCAGCGCGTGGTAGCCGAGGAACCAGGGAGCCGAGCCGTGCAATCCCCCGTGCGGCGTCGGAGCCGTAGGCGCCTCGTCGGGCCACAGGTCCGTCTGCCACAGCTCGTCGGGGCAGTCGGTCAGCGCCGTCTCCATCAGCCGCAGCGCCTGTTCGAAGTTGTGGGCCATGCTCTGCACAAACGCGTTCGACACACCGCCGGTATAGCGCATATCGGCGGATCTGGCACGGGCGCATGGCATGGGCACGGACACGCGCTCTTGCCGCCCGCGCAGCAGCAGCTCCACACCGAGGCGTTGTCAAGCCTGATCTGAACCCTGCTGCCGGACCTGTTTCAGCACGGTGAGACTGGCGAAGGCCGGCCGCAACAATGGACCATCCACCTCCTCGGCAGGGTCCGTACCAGCCGCTGCATGTGTTGAACTGGGATATGCAGATGCGTCCCGCAGAACTGGCGGCGATCCGTTCCGGCGATGTCGAGGTGGCGTTCCGCCGCTGGGAACGGCCTCGTGTCAGGGTCGGTACTCGGATGCGTACCGCAGTCGGACTGATCGAGGTCACGTCAGTCGACCGCGTGGCGGTGAGCTCGTTGTCCGCCGCAGACGCCCGCCGGGCCGGCGCGGTGTCGCTGGCCGCGCTCCGGCAGGGGTTGGACCGCCTGCACCCCGATCGGCCGGTGTACCGGATCGGGTTGCGGTACGCGGGCGTGGACCCGCGGCACGCGTTGCGGGAATCAGTGCCCGACGCTGCGGAGATCGACGAGATCGTCGCGTGGCTCGATCGGCTTGACCGCGCCTCACCGGCCGGGCCTTGGACCCGGGCGACGCTGCTGCTGATCGACGAACTGCCGGCGACCCGGGCACCCGACCTCGCACAACGGTTGGGGCGTGACACCCCGGCGTTCAAACAGAACGTGCGCAAGCTGAAGGAGCGCGGCCTGACCGAATCGCTCGACATCGGGTACCGGCTCTCGGCGCGCGGCGCCGCCGTCCTGGACCAGGAGGGGCATCGCCGTCCGGTCCCCGACCGGCCGGTGCCGGTGCCGGGCATCCCGCTGCCACACCTGGGTGCAGCCGCGACCCGTGCGCTCACCTCGCACGGCGTGGCCAGCCTCGAACAGGTTGCCGAACTCAGCGAGGCCGAGGTGCAGGCACTCCATGGAGTCGGGCCCTACGCCCTGCGCCATCTTCGAGCCGCGATGGATGCGGCCGGGCTGACCTTCCGCGACGATCCCGGCGGATCGCCGGCGGCCGGCAGCACAACAGAGATGTCCTGAGTATCGAAGGCCAAGCCACGGCGAGCACCGCGGTTCGCGCACCGCATCACCCGCCCAACACGAACGTGCAGGTGAGTATGCTGGTGGGCCGCCGGAGACTCGAACCGTAAACCTACGGGTTCAGGCGCGGCGGCGCTTTTTGGTGGGGACCGGTGCCCGCCGGGCCGCCGCGACCACGATCCAGCCGACGCCCACCACGATCAGGGCCGGGATCAGCCAGTCGGTGAGCACGAACGGCGTGGGCGGGGTGGCCGCCTGCGCGGGAGCGGGCGCCGGGGGCGCCGAGCGCACGTCCGAGAACAGGCCCGGCGTCGCCGTGGGCTCACCGGACATGGCCCTGGTCAGCGCGTCCGAGGGGCCCGACGTCGGCGCGGCCCAGCCGGCCGGTGGCGGGGTGAGCGGGCCGGAGTAGGTGAACTTCAGCGTGCCCTTGACCGCCTCGCCGTCGGAGGCGACGGAGTGGTAGGCGACCGCGTACTGGCCCTGCTCCGGCCAGTGCGACACCGCGATCACGGCCGGGTAGCCGGTGTTGAAGCTGCGCGGCTCGAACTTGCCGTTGACCAGGTAGTACTCCTGGACCGGGCGGTCGAGGCGCTTCGGCTCGCCGGCGCGCCAGGCGCCCTCGACCCGCCGGCCGGAGGGGGTGGTCACGGTGAAGAAGGCGTACGAGGCCGGGGTCTCGGTGAAGTACAGCGTCAGCTCGCTCTTGGGCTGGCTCACCGTGCTGTCCGCGACCGGGTCCGACATCGCGAGCTGGCCGTGGGCGGCGGCCGGCGTGGCGGGCAGCACCACGGCGGCGAGCACGAGGAGGATCGCGCAGACACGCACCGGCAGACGCATCGACACATGATGGCGGGTTCCGTAGCGCGCGACAAGCGGCTAAATTCACAGCCCTAACGAACCCGCCCGCCCACGGGAGACCCTCAGTGCCGAACGTCCGCAGCGTGCCGTTGCCCTCAGTGGTGCTTTGTCCGGTGGTGTGCTGAGTGGCGCCGGTGGAGGTGCTCGCCCACGGCGTGGGCGGGCGACAGGATCTGCCGCTGACCCCGGCGCAGCTGGCCATCGGGGCCGGGCTCGCGCTCGTCGTGTCGTTCCTGGTGCTGGGGGTGGCCTGGCGGGAGCCGCGCCTCGACCCCGGCGCCGGCCGCCCGGTCCCCGCGTGGCTGGCCAGGCTGATCCCGCTGCTCGACTGGCCGCTGCGCGTCGCCGGGCTCGTGCTCGCGGTGGTACTGCTGGTGCAGTTCACCCACCCCGACACCGCCGACAACCCGGCCGCCGGCCTGGTCTTCGTGCTCTTCTGGGTCGGGCTCGTGCCGTTGTCGCTGCTGTGCGGCCCGATCTGGCGGCGGATGAACCCGCTGCGCACGATCGTGGGCTTCATCCGCCGCGACGGCGGGCGCCCGGTGCCGGAGGGCCTGGGCTACTGGCCGGCCGCCGCCGGGCTCTTCGCCTTCGCGTGGCTGGAGCTGGTCGCGCCGGACCGGGCCACCCTGCCCGTGCTCGGCGCCTGGCTGGCCGTCTACGCCGCGGCGATGCTGGCCGCCGGCCTGGTGTACGGTACCGCCTGGTTCGACCGGGGCGACGCCTTCGAGGTGCTCAGCGACCTCGTGGGGCGGCTCGCTCCCATCGGCCGCCGGCCCGACGGCACGCTGGTGTGGCGCAACCCCCTCGACGGCATCACCGGCCCACGCCCCGCCCCTGGCCTGGTCGCCGTCGTCGCGGTGCTGCTCGGCTCGACGTTCTACGACGCCCTCTCCGGCGCCCTGTTCTGGCTGCGCTTCACGCAGGAGGACGGGCTGCCCGCCCCGGTCACCGGCACGGGCGGCCTGCTCCTGGTGATCGCCGCGGTCGCCGCCGCCTACCAGGTCGCCACCCGTGCCGCCGGCCGCCGGGGGCGCACCTCGGCCGAGCGCACGCCCGGGGAGCTCGCGCATTCGATCGTGCCGATCGCGGTCGGCTACGTCGTCGCGCACTACTGGTCGCTGTTCATCCTGGAGGGCCAGCGCACGGTCGCGCTGCTGTTCGGCCATGGGGACTTCCGGCCGTACTCCGGAATCATCACCCCGCTCGGCGTGGCCAACCTGCAGGTGACGGTGATCGTGCTGGGCCATCTCGTCGGCACGGTCCTGGCCCACGACCGCGCGCTGCGCCTGTTCCCGCGGACGCGCACCCTGACCGGCCAGGTCCCCCTGCTGGCGCTGATGGTGGCGTACACCGTCGCGGGCCTGTTCCTGCTCTTCGCGGGCTGACGCTGCGCGGCGGACATGAGAAGACCGGCGGCACGAGGGAGGGGCGCCGCCGGTCTGGCTCATATATATGGATATCGAGAGCGTGTTCTCGAGGTAAGTGGAGCGAGGACCGTGTTTTGCGATCCCTTCGGGCTTGCTGAAACCACTATCGAGGAGGGCACTTGGCAGACACTTGGCGTGCGCTTGCGCCAATGTGTCGCCCGCCCGACACCACTGCAACAGGGGCCTCAGCCGGCGCCGGGCGGTCAGCGGACGGCGGCCTCCAAGGCCAGGCGCTCGGCGGCGGCGCCGCGGACCTCCAGGGTCTCGATCGGGTCGTCGCGCAGGTACGCCAGGCGCCGTTCGAGCTTCTCGTCCAGCGGGACGTGCCGGGCCGCCAGCACGCGGACCTCGGCCTCGCAGTCCCACAGGCCCTCGGTCAGGGCGCCGGCGCAGGTGCCGGGCTCCAGGGCGAGGCGGGCGCGGAGGTAGGCGGCCCGCTCGTACGAGTGCGGGCTGAACCACAGGGAACGGATCCTCGGCAGGGCCTGGATCGCGGCGTCGCCGCCGACCCGGGCCAGGCCGGTGACCAGGCGGTCGTAGCCGCACAGGTCGTCGGGGCGGGTATCCAGCCACGAGAGGCCCGCCAGCAGGGCCGGGCCGTCGGACTCGTCGCCGTGCTCGGCCAGCACGCACAGGCTCTGCCAGTAGGGGCCGGAGGCCGGGTCGGCGGCGACCCGCCGGGCCGCGGGTAGGGTCTGCACCTCCGGGGAGGCCAGGCACTCGCCGGCCTCGTCGAGCAGCGCGCCGAGCCCGCGGACCTCCTCTGGGCCGGCGGCCAGGGCGGCGCGGACCCGCTCGTCGCGGGCCGACCAGTCGGTCCACGGCGGGCCGGGGACGAACCTTGGCGGGCGGTCGGTGCTGGCCAGCCGGTCGGCGGCGATCGGGAGCAGGTCGTCCCACCAGTTGGCGGGCCACCTCGGGGCGACGGCGGCCAGGGCCTCCTGCCAGTAGGGGCCCAGTTCGACGTACCGGCGCAGGCTCTCGATGATCCCGTCGGACCCGGCCCGGCCGAGGGCCTCGACCACGCTCAGCACGTGGGAGAACTCGCCGGTCTCGTCGGAGGCGGTGAAGAGGCGGGCCACGATCGGGCCGGTCGGCAGCTCCAGGTCGCGGACCAGCCGGGCCAGGTAGATGCCCCGGTCGTCCAGGGGCAGCCAGCGGTGGTCGCGGCGGATGCAGGCGTACACCAGCTCCGGCGCGGCGGGGTCCTGTCTGGCCCGCACGGCGCCCCGGCCGAGTCCACGCTGCAGCGCGCCGGCCCGGGTGCGGGTCGGCAGGTAGTGCCAGTCGTCGTCGAGGCTCATGACGATGCAGTCTGCGTCGTTTGCGGGCGGTGTGCCGCCGAATTCTGCCCCGGAAAAGCCTTGACAAGCTGGGCGGATGCGACACAGCGCCGGTCAGCGGGGATCCCGCCGGCCGGCGCCGTGAGCGCAATCTCACCGCCCCGAGAGGAGATGGTCACGCGCTGGCGTCGTCGATGTCGTTGTCGCTGAACAGCCCCGAGCCGAGGAAGTTCTCGAAACGCGACGTGATGCTCTGCAGGCCCGAGGCCGCCGAGGCGGCGCCGAAGCCGTGCGCCAGGCCCAGGCCGTCGCCGCCGCTCGCCTCGCCGAAGCTCGCCTCGCCGAAGCCGGCCGACTCGCCCTCGGCCGCGCCGAAGCCGGCGTAGCTGCCGCTCTCCTGGCCGTAGGCGGCGTACTCGTGCGAGTCCTCGATCTCCGTGCGCTCGTAGTGCGTGTACTCGGTGATCTCGTAGTGGTTGCCCGCCGCGTCCGTGTACTCGATGTGCTTGACGTTCTCGTACTCCTCGTGCTCGACGCTGTGGTGGTCGCGCTCGAGGATGCCGTACTGCGACTGGTGGTCCATCGCGGCGCCGTGCTCGGTGTGCGCGGCTTCCAGGCTGCCGTGCTCCTGCCCGGTGTCGAACTCGCCGTACTCGCTCATGGGGTGTTCCTCTCGGGTGCATGTCACGTGGTGCAAGGGGGGAGGTGCTGCTGAGACCAAGGTACGGGGGTCCGCAGCGCACCAAATCCCGGAAACGTGCCACGCGGGTATCGGCGGATCGGTCTCAATAGGCGGTGACCGGGGCGCCCGTGTGACTGGTGTGCACCAGGTGGGTCACGCAATCGTTGCCGTCGATGCGGTGCAGCAGGAAGCCGGCCGGCTCGGCCACGAAGCTCACCGGGCGGCCCTCCCGCATCCCGAGGTCGACCTGGCGGTAGGTGCTCGGCGCCACGCTCAGCACGGTGCCCGCGAACCCGGCCGTGACCACCCGGTGCAGGTGCCCGGCCAGCACCCGGACCACGTGCGGGTGGCGGCGGATCACCTCGGCCAGCGCGGGGCCGTCGGCGAGCCGGATGGCGTCCATGCCGGGGATGCCGACCTTGATCGGCGGGTGGTGCAGGCAGACGAGCGCGGGCACGCCGGCGCGCCGGCCGAGCACCTCGTCGAGCCAGGCCAGCTGCTCCTGCCCCACCTCGCCGGCGTCGCCGAGCTCGGGGCGCAGCGAGTCGAGCACGACGATCGTGAAGCCCGGGTACTCCGCCGCGTAGGACGTCTCGGCCAGCCCGAACGCCCGTTGCAGGGGCGCCTTGCCGTCGTGGTTGCCCGGGACGAGGTGGACCGGCACCGGATAGTCGCGCAGGAGCTCCTGGAGCACGTCGTACTCCGCCTCCTGGCCGCGGTCGACGAGGTCACCGGTGACGACGACGCAGTCCGGGCGCGGCTCGAGAGCGAGCACGCGGGTCAGCGCGCGGTAGAGCCCGGCGGCCGGCTCGGCGGCGAGCGCGCCGGTGGTGATGTGCGAGTCGCTGAGGTGCGCGATGAGCGGCATGGCGATCATTCTCCGCCGCCGAGGTGAACGGCCGGCGCAAACCACAAACGCACTGCACGAACGCACGGCACGAACGCGAACGGGCGGCGCAAGCAGACGAACGGGCGGCGGGAGCTCCGGGGGTGAGCTCGCCGCCGCCCGTTCGGGCTTCGGATCCTTGCGTGTTACCGCTGGACGCCGACGTGCTCGGCGACCGGGTCGGCCGGGTCGGCCGGCTTGGGGCTGGACAGGTCCAGGGTGCTGCGCAGCATGGTCGGGCGCATCAGGATCGCCGCGATCACGCCGACCACCGCGATGCCCGCCGAGACCAGGAAGATGTGGCCGGTGGCGTCGCCGTACGCGGCGCGGACGATGTGCTGCATCGCATCCGGCAGCGCGTTGAGGTTGAGGTTGCTGGTCTGGCCGCCCGCCGGGGCCTGCACGCCGGCCGCCGCGAGGGAGTGGGTGATGTTGTCGGTGACCCGGCGGGCGAGCACCGCGCCGAGGACGGACACGCCGATCGTGCCGCCCAGCGAGCGGAAGAACGCCACCGTCGAGCTGGCCGCGCCGATGTCCTTGAGCTGCACGGTGTTCTGCACGGCGAGCACCAGGTTCTGCATGGACATGCCCACGCCGACGCCGACCAGCAGCATGCCGCCGCCGACGAAGACCAGCGAGGTCTCGTGGTCGATGGTGGACAGGGCGGCGAAGCCCGCGACGAGGACGATGGTGCCGGCGACGATGTACGGCTTGATCCGCCCGCTGCGGGTGATCAGCCGGCCGACCACGATCGAGGAGACCAGCACGCCGGCCATCATCGGGATGGTGAGCAGTCCGGCCTCGGTGGGCGAGTAGCCGCGGCCGATCTGGAAGTACTGGCCGAGGAAGACCGCCCCGCCGAACATCGCCATGCCGACCGCCAGGCTGGCCAGGATGGACAGGGCGGTGGTGCGCTGGGCCACGATGCGAAGCGGCACGACCGGCTCGGCGGCGCGGGCCTCGACCCACACGGCCAGGGCGAGCAGGACCAGGCCGGCGGTGACCATCACGGCGGTCTGCCAGGACAGCCAGGCGAACGAGCTGTCGACGAAGGAGACCCAGATGAGCAGCACGGACACGCCGGCGGCGATGAGGGTGGCGCCCAGGTAGTCGATCTTCAGGCTGTCGCGCTTGATGGTGACCAGGTGCAGGGTCTTCTGCAGCACGATGAGGGCCAGCACGGCCACAGGCACGCCGACGAAGAAGCACCAGCGCCAGCCCAGCCACGAGGTGTCCACGATGACGCCGCCGAGCAGGGGGCCGCCGACGGTGGCCACGGCCATGACGGCGCCGAGGTAGCCGTTGTACCGGCCGCGCTCACGGGGCGGGATCATCGCCGCGATGACCACCTGGACCAGGGCCTGCAGGCCGCCGACGCCGATGCCCTGGAAGGCGCGGGCCGCGATGAGCTCGCCGGTGTTCTGCGCGAAGCCGCTGAGGACCGAGCCGACCACGAAGATCACGATCGAGACCTGGACGAGGAGCTTCTTGCTGTACAGGTCGGCGAGCTTGCCCCAGATCGGGGTCGTCGCGGTGGCGGTCAGCAGGGTCGCGGTGACGACCCAGGTGTACTGCGTCTGCGTGCCGTTGAGCGCGCCGATGATCTTCGGCAGGGCGGTCGAGACGATCGTGGAGCTGACCATCGCGACGAAGAGGGCGAGCAGCAGTCCGCTCAGCGCCTCCAGCACTTGCCGATGGGTCATCGGCTCCTCGGTGTGCGTCTGACTCATGGTGTTGCCTCCAGGGCCTTGCGGCCGTCCGTGGTGCGGTTGTCCGTGGTGGTGCGACCGGGGACCGACTGGGCGGCCACCGACTCGACGAAGCGGCGCAGCAGGCCGCTGAACAGCTCGACGTCGGTGCGGGTCCAGTCGCGCAGAGCGTCGGCGAGCAAATTGGCGTACAGCTCGTTGGTGCGGCACATGGCCTCGCGGCCGGCGTCGGTGAGCTCCAGGAAGCTGGCCCGCCCGTCGTGCGGGTCGGCCACCCGGCGGACCAGGCCGTCGGCGACGAACGCGCTGACCGCCCGGCTGGTCGTCGACTGGTCGAGCGCGCAGTCGGCGGCGAGCTCCTTGAGATGGCAGCCGCCGGCCAGCCGGTCGATGGCCACGAGCATGCCGGCCACTCCTGGCGCGAGCGTGCCGCTGCCCTGCTGGTGGTGCTGCTTCACCAGGCGCAGGACCTTCATCAGCTCGCGCACCTCGTCGCGCAGCGCGTCGACGTGGTCCACGGTGATCCCTCCAAACGAGCCCCAACGGGCTCCGAATACTTGCCTGGTACAAGCATTCAAAAAGATTGCCCACTGCGCAAGTTTTCCCGATGAGAAGTAGGTAACATCGGCTGCGTGTCCGGCCTGCGGGAACGCAAGAAGCTCGCGACCCGGCAGGCCCTGCACGAGGCCGCCGTGGCGCTGTCGATCGAGCACGGCCTGGACAAGGTCACGGTCGAGGCGATCGCCGACGCGGCCGAGGTGTCGCGCCGGACCTTCTCCAACTACTTCGCCAGCAAGGAGGAGGCGCTGCTGTTCGGCGACCGGATGCGCGTGGGGCTGCTGGTCGACGCGGTCCGGGAGCGCCCGGCCGGCGAGCCGCCGTGGGCCGCGCTGACCGGCGCCGCGCTGGACGTGCAGCGGCGGCAGGGGACCCGCGACCCGGGATGGGTGGCCCAGGTGCGACTCGTGCGGCGCCATCCGTCGCTGGCGGCGCAGCAGGTCTCGACGTACGCCTCGATGGAGGACGAGCTGACCGCGCAGGTCGCGGCCCGATCGCCGGGCGCCCCGGTGCGCGCCCGGCTGATGGCTGGCGCCTTCCTCGTGGCCATGCGGGTGGCCGTGCACGAGTGGCTGGACCGGCCGGCGGACACGGCCCTGGTCGACGTGATGCGGGAGTGCCTGGAGGAAATGGGCACGCAGTTCCCGTAAACGCCGATATGCCCGGCGCGGGGCGCCGAGCATATCGAAAACCGGGCATATCGGAAGTCAGCGGGAGTGGGATCGATACGGACCTGCCCAGCTCGTCACGGGCGAGCCCCCGTCAGCGTGGGGCGGGCGACCAGGATGAGGCCGAGGAGCATGTACCCGATGAGCAGGTGCGCCCCGCCCACGTAGTCCGCCACCGGATCCCCCGCGATCGCGAAGGCCGGCACGGACACCACGGCCCAGCTCTCGGCCACCGACGGCCACACCCGGGCCGCGCCCTTCCAGCGGCCCGTGAACAGGATCTTCAGGCCGATCACGAACATGCCGAGCATCGACAGGGGCCAGAAGACGTCCATCGGGACGAGGAAGGCCGAGTCGCGCAGGGACGGGATCGCGTGCAGGAAGCTCCACACCGTGGCCACCGCGAGCAGGACGTGCTCGACGTACAGCATCCCGCGGGCCACCTTCGAGGTGCCCGTGGCGCCCGTGCGCAGCTGCACCGCCAGCAGCGCGAAGAGGCCCAGCTGGAACGCGCCGCCGGTGAGGTCGGTGATGGTCTGGCCCAGCGAGTCGGTCGGGTTGTTGCCGACGGTGAACATGGCGGCCGACCAGCTCAGGGTGCCGGCGACGAGGATGGCGCCGAGCGCGCGGGTCGGGCCGGCCGAGATCCGGGCGGCGACGACCGGCGCGTCGTCGGTGCGGGCGGGGATCGGTTCGGTGCGAATCGTCATGACTGCGTTCCTTCTCTATGTGAAGCGCTCCGAGCACAACACCGAAGCGCGGTATGCCGAGAACTGTGCGGGACCGGGCGACCCGGGCGGCAGGGTCCCGCGCCCCGCGCTGTGTCCCTGACCGGGCGGGACTCGTGTCCCGGGCCCGCGGGACGCCCGGCCTGGCACCATGTCCGGGTGCCCAAGCCCCGCGCGTCCACCCTGGCCGGGGGCGCGTTCGTCGCGCTCGCCCTCGCCGCCACCATCGCCGCCGTGGCGCTCGAGGCGGCCATCGGTCCGCAGCGGCGGGCGAGCGACGGCCTCGAGGCGGGCTGGATCTCCGGGCTCGCGGGGCTCGCCCTCGCCGTGCCGGGCGCGCTGCTGGTCCGGCGGGTGCCGCGCAACGCGGTCGCCTGGATCATGTGCGCGACCGGCCTGCACTGGGCGCTGGACGGCGCGGCCGTGGCCTGGGTGGCCTACGCGACGACGCAGAGCCCGCTGCCGCACGGCACGGTGTTCGCGTACTGGATCTACCAGCGCGCTGGCGCCGGGCTGCTCTTCTCGCTGCCCCTGGTCCTGGTCTTCTACCCGGACGGGCGCCTGCCCGGCGGATGGTGGCGGTGGGCCTCGATCGGCAGTCTCGGCGCCACCGCGGTACTGCCGCTGACCCTGCTCTTCGCGCCGACGCGGATCGCCGAGGCCATGGACAACGGGCCCGCCCCCTCGGCCGCGCGCGGCCTGTCCGCCGACCTGCTGCGCCTGCCGCTGCCCGACGGCGCCTGGGAGGTGCTGCTGCGCATCGGCTACGCGGCGCTCCCGCTGAGCCTGCTCGTGCCCTTCGCGGTGGTGATCCGGCGGTACCGCGCGACCAGCGGACTGGAGCGGGCGCGTATGCGCTGGCTGCTCTGGGCCGGGGTGGTCGACGTGCTGGTGATGCTCTCCGCGCTCGTGCTGCCGCAGTCGTGGCTGGGCGCCGGGCTGTTCGTGGCCATCGGGCTCACCTCCGGGGCGATCACGATCGGCGTGCTGGCCCCGCAGCGCTTCGACATCGACCGGCTGCTCGGCGGGACGGTGCTCTACGGCAGCCTCGCCACCGTCGTGGTGATCGTCGACGCCGGGATCCTGGCCGTGGTCACCACGCAACTCGGCGACCGCGGGGCGGCGCTGGTCGGCCTGCTGGTCGTGCTCCTGGTGTACGGCCCGCTGCGCAACCGGCTGTGGCTGCTCGTCCAGCGGGTGGTGCTCGGCCGGCGCCACGACCCGTACGGCATCATCTCCGGCCTGGCCGAGCAGCTCGAACGCTCCGACGGCCCCGAGCACCAGCTGCTCGCCGTCGCGCGCAGCGTCGCCGAGGCGTTCCGCGCCCCCTACGTCGCCGTGGAGGTCCTGCGCACCGGCGGGCAGGTGATGCTGGCCGAGTTCGGCACCGCGCCGGCCGCCACCCAGGTGCTGCCCATCACGTACCGCGACGAGACCGTCGGCCGGCTCATCCTCGCCGCCGGCGGGTACCGGACCGCCCTCTCCCCGCGCGACGAGCGCCTGCTGGCCGACGTGGTCCGGCAGGCGGCCGCGGCGGCCCGCTCCAGCTACCTGGCCGCCGAGCTGCAGGTGAGCCGGGAGCGGCTGGTCGGGGCGCGGGAGGAGGAGCGCCGCCGGGTCCGCCGCGACCTGCACGACGGGCTCGGCCCGGCCCTCGGCGGCGTGGCGCTGCGCATCGACACGGCCC
>NZ_JBFAZW010000093.1:0-43354 GCF_040682015.1 Dactylosporangium sp. NPDC051485 | reverse complement strand
GCCCGGTCCCATTCCGAACCCGGAAGCTAAGCCCTCCAGCGCCGATGGTACTGCACCCGAGAGAGTGTGGGAGAGTAGGACGCCGCCGGACAAACCTTCGCCAGGGGCCCCCAATTTATGGGGGCCCCTGATGCGTTTTCCGGGACCTGAAAACAGAGCGGCCGCCCCGGCGTGGGCGGCCGCTTTGCTGTTTGTCGGGCGAAGTTTGTGTCCAGGCGCGAGCAGCAGCGTCGAAGCCCGGCGATACGGGGGTGCGGGGCGAATCGCGGGCCCGCGCGGGCGGATAGGCAACGTCAGAAGGCGGGCGAGACGGGGCGGGGGCTCCTGCTCGACGGCGTCGGGGTCCACAGGATTGGGTAGACCGGCTATAAGAAGAAGCGGCCGGGTCCCGGTTGGGGGCGGCCGCTTGTTCGGGTTCGGGTCGATCAGGAGCGGTGTTCCACGGCGGAGCGCAGGTCCAGGATGGACTTCGCGGAGTCGGCGACCGAGCGGGACGAGAACAGGGCCACGCCCAGCGAGCCGTTGTCGGCCCAGCCGCAGACGGACAGGTCCGCGTCGTCGACCTTGGTCGCGCCGCAGCGGACCGTGCCGCCGAGGGAGTCGGCGTCGACGTCGTGCACGTCGCGGACGCCGCCGCTGTCGTCGGTCACCACGTCGAAGGCGGACTTCAGGGCGTCGGCGGGCTTCCAGATGCGGGCCGTGCCGGCGACCAGGATCGCGTCGGACTTGCCGTCGTGGTAGATCAGGCCGTAGCTGGTGTCGAGGTTGACCTTGGTGGCGATGGCGTCGCGGATGTACTCGGCGGTGTCCTTCGCGCCGGCGCTGGTGTCCAGCGTGAAGTTGCCGACCTTGGCCGGGGACTTGATCTCGGTGTCGCTCTGCCCCAGGACGCGGAAGACCGTGGGGCCGTAGATGACGCCGGAGATGAGCAGCGCCGCGGCCGCGATCGAGCCGGAGATGATGGCGACGCGCTTGAGACGGATGCGAGGGGCGGGGGCCTCCTCGGGCTCGTCCTCGTCGTAGGTGTACAGGCCGGCGGGACCGCCGTCGGGGTCGACCATCGGCGCACTGTAGCAAGCGACCCTGGGCGGTCGCCGGACAGTCGGCGGAGGGCAGATCGCCGCAGCTCAGCTGGGTCCTCCGGCGTATGGCGCGGAGAGCTCCGGCAATCGAGGGGCCGGGACGCGGGCAACGGCCGGGTGGCACGGGCCGGGCCGGACCCGGATCGAGCGGCTGGCCGGCGCCTCCTCGACGAGATGCCATGGTGGAGGCGCCAGCCGGTAGCCCGGAGCGGAGTTAGACCTGGCGGAACAGAGTTGAACGTGGCGGAGCAGGTGCGGGCCCGAGCCGGGCGACGGTTCAGGCGAGCGGGGTGGGTCCCGAGGCGAGGGACGGTTCGGGCGAGCGGGGTGGATCAGGAGCGGGTCTGGACGGCCTCGCGGATCTGGACGAAGAGCGGGGCGGCGTCGGCGGCGGAGCGGCCGAAGAAGACCACCATGCCGATGCTGCCGTGGTCGGCCCATGCGCACAGCGCGAACTTGGCGCCGGCCTCGGTGCTGGCCTTGCCGTCGGCGCACTTCACGGTGCCGCCCAGCTCGCCGGCGGGGTAGGAGGTGGCCGTGCCGACCGACGTCTTGCTGGCGGAGTTGCCGAAGCCCTTGAAGGCGTTGTCGACCTCGGAGCCCGGGGACAGGAACGTGCCGGTCGCGGCGACCACGACGACCAGCTGGTCGGTGTTGCCGCCGGCGGTGTACACGCCGGTGGCGACCTCTTCCAGGCCCTTGACGTCGCTACGCAGCGAGGACTCGGCGCTGTCGGACAGGGTGGTGGCGGAGTCGCCGGTCTCCTTGGTCAGGTCGCCGGGCAGGGTCGGGGGCGCGGCGACGTGGGCGTTGCCCTCCTTGATGAAGGGGTAGAAGTAGACGCAGGCGACCACGGCACAGACCAGGAGCACGGCGCCGACCACGGCCAGCGTGATCTTCAGGCCCTTGCCCTTCTTCGCCGGCGGCGGGGGCGGCGCGAAGGTGGGTTGGGGCGGCGGATAGCCGGGCTGCCCCATCGCGGGGGAGGCGGGCTGCGCCGACACCGGATAGCCGGGCTGGGCCGAGACGGGGTAGCCGCTGGGCGGGGCCGAGGTCGGATAGCCGACGCCGGGCTGGGCTGCGGCCGGGTAGCCAGCGCCGCGCTGGCCCGCGGCCGGGTAGCCGCCGCCGGGCTGGCCCGAGACCGGGTAGCCGGGCGCGGGCTGGGTGGCCGGCGGCGGGCCGTAGGGGCCCGGATTGTTGACCGGCGGGGGCGTGCCGAACTCTGGAGCCAGGTCGTACGACACGGGTCGGAACGGCTCCGAGCGCGGCTCGTCGTCCGGGTTTTGCGGCGGGTAGGTCACCGTCGATCAATCTCCTGAGTCAAGGGGCAAAGGCGAGCGTAGACCCCCTGCGCGACAGTTCTAGACTTTGCGTGTGACGGATACTCCACGCGCGGCGCAGGCAGCCCCGGCGCTCTCGGCTCAATATGCCCCCGGCGAGGTCGAGCAGCGGCGGTACGAGCAATGGGTAGCCGACGGTCTGTTCAAGGCGGACGCGTCCAGCGACAAGCCGCCGTTCACGATCGTATTGCCGCCGCCGAACGTCACCGGGTCGCTGCACATCGGGCACGCGCTCGACCACTCGGTGCAGGACGCGCTGACGCGGCGCAAGCGCATGCAGGGGTACGAGACGCTCTGGCTGCCCGGCATGGACCACGCCGGCATCGCCACGCAGAACGTCGTCGAGCGGCAGCTGGCCAGCGACGGCGTGTCGCGGCACGACCTCGGGCGTGAGGCGTTCGTCGAGAAGGTCTGGCAGTGGAAGGCCGAGTCCGGCGGCAAGATCCTGGGGCAGATGACCCGGCTCGGGGACTCGGTGGACTGGAGCCGCGAGCGGTTCACCATGGACGAGGGCCTGTCCCGGGCCGTGCTGACCATCTTCAAGCGGCTGTTCGACGACGGGCTCATCTACCGGGCCGAGCGGATCATCAACTGGTGCCCGCGCTGCCTGACGGCGCTGTCCGACATCGAGGTCGAGCACTCCGACGACGATGGCGAGCTCGTCTCCATCCGCTACGGCGACGGCGACAACGCGATCGTGGTGGCCACCACGCGGGCCGAGACGATGCTCGGCGACACCGCGGTGGCCGTGCACCCCGACGACGAGCGCTACAAGCACCTGGTCGGCACCGAGGTCGAGCTGCCCCTCACCGGGCGGCGGATCCCGATCGTGGCCGACCCGCACGTCGACCCGGCGTTCGGCACCGGCGCGGTCAAGGTGACCCCGGCGCACGACCCGAACGACTTTGAGATCGGGCAGCGCCACGACCTGCCGAGCCTGACCATCATGGACGAGCGCGGCGTGATCACCACGCACGGGCCGTTCCTGGGGCTGGACCGCTTCGAGGCCCGGCCGGCCGTCGTGGCCGCGCTGCGGGCCGAGGGGCGGATCGTGGCCGAGAAGCGGCCGTATGTGCACGCCGTCGGCCACTGCCAGCGGTGCAACACGACGGTGGAGCCGCGGCTGTCCCTGCAGTGGTTCGTGCGGACCGAGCCGCTGGCCCGGGCGGCCGGCGACGCGGTGCGCGACGGGCGGGTGCGGGTCGAGCCGCCGGAGCTCACGAAGCGGTACTTCGCCTGGGTCGACAACATGCACGACTGGTGCATCTCGCGGCAGCTGTGGTGGGGCCACCGGATCCCGGTCTGGTACGGGCCGAACGGCGAGCTCGTGTGCGTCGGCCCGGACGACGAGGTCCCCACCGGCGAGGGCTGGGTGCAGGACTCCGACGTGCTGGACACCTGGTTCAGCTCGGCGCTGTGGCCCTTCTCCACGCTCGGCTGGCCCGACGAGACGGCCGAGCTCGCCAAGTTCTATCCGACGAGTGTGCTCGTCACGGGGTACGACATCCTGTTCTTCTGGGTTGCCCGGATGATGATGTTCGGCCTCTACGCGATGGGCGGGCGGCAGCCCTTCGACGTGGTCATGCTGCACGGCATGGTCCGCGACCAGTACGGCAAGAAGATGTCGAAGTCGTTCGGCAACGTCGTCGACCCGCTGGACTGGATCGAGCGCTTCGGCGCCGACGCGACCCGCTTCACGCTGCTGCGCGGGGCCAACCCGGGCGCCGATGTGCCGGTGAGCGAGGAGTGGGTCCAGGGCGCGCGCAACTTCGCCAACAAGTTGTGGAACGCCACCCGCTACGGGCTGTCCAACGGCGCCACCGTCGAGGGTGAGCTGCCGACCGAGGGCCTGAGCACCGTCGACCGCTGGATCCTGTCCCGCCTGCAGCACGTCATCGGCGAGGTGGACCAGCAGTTCGAGGCGTTCGAGCTGGCCAAGGTGTGCGACACGCTCTACCACTTCGCGTGGGACGACGTCTGCGACTGGTACCTGGAGCTGACCAAGCCGGTCCTCACCGGCGACGACGAGGCGGCCAAGGCGGTCACCCGGCGGGTGCTCGGCCACGTGCTGGAGAGCCTGCAGCGGCTGCTGCACCCGATCATGCCGTTCGTCACCGAGGAGCTGTGGACGACGCTCACCGGCCGGCCGACCGTCGTGCGGGCCGAGTGGCCGAGCGCCGACAAGGAGCTCGTCGACGACGCCGCCGAGGGCGAGGTGGACAACCTGCAGCGGGTCGTCACCGAGGTCCGGCGGTTCCGCGCCGACCAGGGCGTGAAGCCGGCCCAGCGGGTGGTGGCCCGGCTCGAGGGGCTCGACGCCGCCGGGCTGGCCGCGCACGAGGGGCTCATCCGCTCGCTGGCCCGCCTCGACGCGCCCCGGCAGGGTCCGGACGGCACCGAGTTCGCGGCGACGGCGAAGCTGGCCGTCGGCGTCGGGGTCACCGTCGAGCTGGACACCCGCGGGGCGATCGACGTCGCCGCCGAGCGGGCCCGGCTCACCAAGGACAAGGTCGCGGCGGAGAAGGAGGCCGAGCAGTGCCGGGCCAAGCTCGGCAACCCGGCCTTCACCGACAAGGCGCCCGAGCCGGTGGTGGCGAAGATCCGCCAGCGGCTCGAGGCGGCCGAGGCCGACCTGACCCGCATCGCGGCGCAGCTGGAAGCGTTGCAGTGACCGGTCCGGAGCACCGGGCAGCTCAGCCCTCAGGTCGTGCCGCCGGCGAGCGCAGCGAGGAGGCGGCATGACCCGTTCTTTCAGTGAGATCGACCAGGAGCTGAACGCCCGCGGGTTCACCCGCATGGTGTTCGACCTGAGCCGCGTCGAGGGGCTGCTCGACACGCTCGGCAGCCCCCAGCGGGCGTACCCGTCGATCCACCTCACCGGCACCAACGGCAAGACGTCCACGGCCCGGATGATCGACTCACTGCTGCGGGCGCACGGGCTGCGCACCGGGCGGTACACCAGCCCGCACCTGCAGAGCATCACCGAGCGGATCAGCATCGAGGGCGAGCCGATCAGCGAGGAGAAGTTCGTCGAGGTGTACGAGGAGGTCGCGCCGCTGGCCGAGTTCCTCGACGCGCGCAGCGACGCGCCGCTGACGTACTTCGACATGACCACCGCGATGGCCTTCGCCGCGTTCGCCGACGCGCCCGTCGACGTGGCCGTGGTCGAGGTCGGCCTCGGCGGCGCGGACGACTCGACGAACGTGCTGCAGGCCCACACCACGGTCATCACGCCGGTCGGGCTCGACCACACCGAGTGGCTGGGCGACACGATCGAGGAGATCGCCTGGGCCAAGGCCGGCATCGTGCACAAGGGCTCGACGCTGATCTGCGCGCTGCAGCCCGAGGAGGCGATGCGCCCGATCCTGGAGCGCTGCGCCGAGGTGGGCGCGACGCTGGTCCGGGAGGGGCGCGACTTCGGCGTCGTGCACCGGGACCTGGCCGTCGGCGGGCAGGTGCTGACGCTGCAGGGGCTCTCCGGGACGTACGAGGGAATCTTCCTGCCTTTGCACGGTGAACACCAGGCGCAGAACGCGGCCGTCGCGCTCGCCGCCGTGGAGACGTTCCTGGGCGCCGGGGCCGGGCGGGCGCTCAACCCGGAGTCGGTGCGCGACGGCTTCGCCGGGGCCACCTCGCCCGGCCGGCTGGAGCGGATCCGCAACTCGCCGCCGATCCTGCTCGACGCCGCGCACAACGCGCACGGCATGGCGGCCACCGTGCGGGCGCTGACCGAGGAGTTCGCGTTCAGCGGGCTCGTCGCGGTCGTCGCGGCGCTCGCCGACAAGGACGTCGAGGGCATGCTCGAGCTGCTGGAGCCGATCACCGAGAGCATCGTGGTGACCCGCAACAGCTCGCCCCGGGCCATGTCGGCGGCGCAGCTCGGGGTGCTGGCCGAGGAGCTGTTCGGGGCCGATCGGGTGCACGTCGTGCCGAACCTGCCGGACGCCATCGACGCGGCCGTCACCCTCGCCGAGTCCGACAACGCCGTCCCCGGCACCGTCGGGATTCTCATCACCGGCTCGGTCGTGACCGTCGCCGACGCGCGCGGGCTGCTGAAGCGATGAGCGCGCCGGCGGGACTGAAGAACCCGGGCGCCGCCGTGCGCGGCGTCGGCGCGGCCGGCCTGGTCGTCGAGGGGGTCGTGCTGCTGCTGGCGCTGCTGCCGCTGGCGAAGCTCGGTCACGCCACCGGCGCCATCTGGATGTGCGGGGTCCTCGCCGTCGTGTGCTTCCTGCTCTGCGGGCTGCTCAAGCACTCGTGGGCGTGGATCGGCGGGCTGCTGGTGCAGGTCGCGCTGTTCGCCGGCGGGTTCCTGCACTGGTCGCTGATCGCCCTCGGCCTGGTCTTCGGCCCGGCCTGGCTGTACGCGCTGTACGTGCGCCGCTCGGTGTACGCGAACAAGCCCGACTGATGCGCGCGAGCCGGCTCCTGTCGACGCTGCTGCTGTTGCAGACCCGGGGCCGGCTCACCGCGCAGCAGATCGCGGACGAGCTCGAGGTGTCCGTCCGCACGGTGTACCGCGACATCGAGGCCCTGTCGGCCGCGGGCGTGCCCGTCTACGCCGACCGCGGCCCGGCCGGCGGCTTCCAGCTGCTCGACGGCTACCGGACCAGCCTCACCGGCCTCACCACCGACGAGGCGGCCGCGCTGCTGCTCGACGGCAGCGGCGCCACCGCGGGCGACCTCGGCCTCGGCCCGACGCTGGAGACGGCGCGGCTGAAGCTGCTGGCCGCCCTACCTGCGGAGCAGCGCACGACGGCCGGGCGCATCCAGGAGCGCGTGCACGTGGACGCGCCCGGCTGGTTCCGCGACCCGGAGGCGCCCCCGCACCTCGACGCCATCGCGACGGCGGTCTGGCAGGAGCAGAAGATCCGGATTCGGTACCGCAAGTGGGACCAGACCCCGGTCGAGCGCACCCTGGAGCCGCTCGGCCTGGTCCTCAAGGGCATCGCGTGGTACCTCGTGGCCCGCGGCCGGACGCGGGTCAACGCCTACCGGATCGCCCGCGTCGACGGGGTGGAGCTGCTCGACGCCGCCTTCGAGCGCCCGGAGGGCTTCGACCTGCGGCGATACTGGCTGGAGTGGTCCGAGCGGCTGCAGGAGACCCTCTACAGCGGGGGTTCGGCGACGGTACGGCTGGCCCCGCGCGCCGTCGACCTGTGGTGGCTGCTCGGCCCCGTCGCCTCGCGGGCCCTGCGGGAGACCGGCGCGCCCGACCCGTCCGAGCCCGGCTGGGTGCGCGCGGTCGTGCCGATCGAGTCCTTCGAGCACGCGCGGATCGACTTTGGCCGCTTCGGGCCCGACCTGGAGGTGCTGGAGCCGGTGGAACTGCGCGCGCTGATGCGCTCCGATGCCGCGGAGACGCTGCGCCGGTACTCGGCTGACCCGGTAGAGCGAGCCGACCAGGTTGAGCGATAAGTCGGGCGCTGGCGCGCCGCGACTTATCGGATTTATACCCCGGCGGGCGATGTGTCCGTTTAATGGCAAGCTTTGAGGCAGATCGATCTTTCGGGGCAGAATCGATCTTTCGGGGCAGATCGGTACATAAGGCGCGGCTGGACGTGGGACTACCGGCGCAGTTCCCAACGGGTCAGGGCGATGGCGTGGCCGTCGGGGTCGCGGAAGGTCGCCGAGCACAGCTCGAGCTGCTCGCCCTGCGGCACCACCCTCGGCCGGTGCACGAAGTCGACGCCCTGCTCGCGCAGCCGCTCGTAGGCCTCGTACACGTCCGGCACGTCGAGGTTGAGGTGGACCACCCGGCGGTCGACCGGCGGCATGTCGGCGACCCGGCGCAGCACCACGCGGGCCGTGCCGGTCTTCAGCACCGCGCTCGTCTCGCCGCTGTCCAGCTCGGTGAGGCCGAGCGTGTCGCGGTAGAAGCGCCGGGAGCGCTGCAGGTCGGAGACGATGAGCGTGATGCTCACGCCGTTGATCTCGTCCAGCGGCATGGCCGGGCGGCGGGGGCCCGTGGCCTCCAGGAACTCCGCGACCGCCCCCTCGGCCAGCGGCTGCTCCTCCAGTTGGTCCTCGGGCGGCAGGTAGTGCTCGGTGGCGTACGGGTCGGGGGTCACCGCCGGCTCGTCGTCCTCGTCGGCCGGGTCCGGCGGCGGGGTGCGCACGATCGGCGGGGCGCTGTAGAGGCCGGCGCCGACCGGGGCCGGGCCGTGGCCGTTGCCGCCCCAGGCCGAGCCGAGCGGCTGCGGCGGCTCCTCGATCTCGGCCCGCGGCTCCGGTTCGGGCCACAGATCGAGGTCAGGGTCCGGTTCGGGCTCGTCGTCGGCCAGCTCGCCCTCGATGACCGGGTGCTCCGGGCGGCCGAGGCGCGCGGGAGGCTGCTCCGACTCGCGGTCCGGGTAGAACAGCACCGGGGCGGGCTCGATGTCCTTCGACTCCGGGAAGATGACGACCGGGCCGGGCTCCGGGATCGTGTACTCCTCCGGGTCCGCGGTCGCGGCCGGTGGCTCGGCATAGTCGGCGGTGTAGGTCGCCCGGGGCTCGTCGTAGGGCTCGGTATACGGCTCGGCGGCGGGCTCGGTATATGGCTCGGCGGCGGGATCGGTGTACGGCTCGGCGGCGGGCTCGAGCAGGCTCGCCGGTGGTTCGTCCGGCGGTTCCGTGGTCGGGCGGGGGTGGCCGGGGCGGCTGCGGCGGACGCGGTCGTGGGCGCTCGGGCGCGGGTACGGGCTCGGGCGGCGGTGGGCGCCGCCGGGCCTCGGGGTGGAGCGCAGCCGCATGATGATCGGCTCGTCCTCCTCGCCGATGATCGTCTGGCCGGCCTGGTCGGGGCGCTCATCGGCATCGACCTCGACATCGGCCACGGGCTCGTCCGCGGCCGCTGCTTCGGCTGGGCTCGCGGCCTCCGTCGTCTCGGTCTTCGGGGCTTCCTCGACCTCCGGGGCTTCCTCGGCCGTCGGGACGAACTGGGCCTTCGCTTCCGGGACGGCCTCCGCCTCGGCGATAGCCTCCGTCTCCGCTGCGGCCCCGGCCTCCGTTTCCGGGATGGCCTGCGCCTCGGCGGAAGCCTCTGTCTCCGTGATAGCCCGCGCCTCCGCGGAGGCCTCTGACTCCGTCTCGGCGACCGCCTCCGTCTCCGGGATGGCCCGCGCCTCCGCGGAGGCCTCTGACTCCGTCTCGGCGACCGCCTCCGTCTCCGGGATGGCCCGCGCCTCCGCGGAGGCCTCCGACTCCGTCTCCGCGACAGCCTCCGCTTCCGGGACGACCGCGGCCTCCGGGGTGTCGGGGCCCTCGTGAGGCTGGGGCTGGGGCTCGGTTGCGGTGAAGGCGTAGGCGTCGGCGGACTGCGGGGCGAGCGAGGTGGCGCCAAGGGGGCCGGCCGGGCGGTGCGCCAGGTCGGCGCCCGCGTGCCTCGGCCGGGGCCGCGGGCGGGTCGCGCGGCGCGCGGCGGGCGGGATCTGCTCCGCCGGGGCGTCGGCCACGGCGGTCCCGGTGCGGGCGGCCGAGTGGGCGCCGACGGGCTCGTCGAGGCCGTCGTCGATCGGGGGAAGGTTGGGCAGCGTCGGGGTGTCGTCCGGCGGGACGCGGGTGCCCTGGGCCGGCGGGCGGTAGTAGTCGTCGCCGTCGGCGGAGTAACCGGTCTCGTCGGCCCCGTCGAAGGGTGACTCGTGCAGGTCCTCGGCCATGACCTCCTGGTAGGTCTGCACGCGGTCCCAGAGCACGGTGAACTTGCGCGGGGCGCCCTTGAGCACCCGCACCGGCAGGACGGCGCCCGGCTCGGGCCACTTCTCCAGCGGGATGGCCGGGTCGGTGCCGGTGACCGTGACGCCCCGGATGCCGGTCGCCTTGATGGTCAGCTTGAGCCGGGCGCGGGCCGTGCGGCCTTCCGAGGTGGGCCGAGGCGTGACGTCCTCGACTTGGGCGGTGCCCTGGACGTACAGCCGGACCTTGTTCCGCGAGTTCAGCACCATGATCATGACGGGCCCGGCGGCGGCGACGATCACGCCGAGCGCAATGACCAGGTTGTTCGTCATGCCCAGGCCGCAGAAGGCCAAGAAGCTGCCGATCACGATCAGCAGCAGTATGACCAGAGTCCGGCTGTCAGACGAAGACGCGCGGTTGCTGGACGGCAAGTCGACCTCCCCAGACGACTGACATCAGGCTATGCCCGATCATTCCCGAAACGGAAGTCTGAGGCACCCTGGCGGGATGCGCGTCGTGACGCTCGGTAGGCTTCGGGCAGTACCGTGAATCTTGGAGGATCCTCGTGTCCGAGCGCACGCTCGTTCTCATCAAGCCCGACGCCGTTCGCCGCGGCCTGGTGGGCGAGATCATCGGCCGGCTGGAGCGCAAGGGCCTGACCATCGCGGCGATGACCCTGCGCACGATGGACGTGGCGCTGGCCGACCAGCACTACGCGGAGCACGTCGAGCGGCCGTACTACCCGGCGCTGCGGGACTTCATGACCAGCGGCGAGCTGGTCTCCCTGGTCGTCTCCGGCGACGAGGCGATCACGGTGGTCCGCACCCTGATCGGCGCCACCGACGGCCGCAAGGCGGCCCCGGGCAGCATCCGCGGTGACCTCTCCCTGTCCAACCGAGAGAACCTGGTCCACGCATCCGACTCGCCGGACAGCGCGAAGCGCGAGATCGGCCTGTGGTTCCCCGAGCTGACCCTCTGACGGCAGCCGACGGGGCGCGCTGAGATCTGCCGAAAGAGCGCTACTCGGTGGGCTCGGCGAGTTGGTCGGGGCGCTTGGGTGCGTAGCGGCCCACGTACTCCTGCCCCGTAAGCTGCTGGATCGCGTTCATGAGCTTCAGCGTGACCTCGCGCAGGGCCCGGCTGTCGACCTCGCCGCCGCCCTGCCACTGGCTCAGGTCCAGCGGCTCGCCGAAGCGGACCTCGACCTTCGGGCCCAGCCTGGGCAGCGAGGTGCCGATCGGCATGACCTGGTCGAAGCCCATCAGGCCGACGGGGATGATCGGGGCCGGCGCGTCCAGGGCGAGCTTGGCCACGCCGGGGCGGCCGCGGTAGAGGCGGCCGTCGGTCGAGCGGGTGCCCTCGGGGAAGATGCCCAGCACGTGCCCGGCGCGCAGCACGGGCAGGGCGGCGTCCAGCGCCAGGAGGCTGGCCCGGCCGCCGGAGCGGTCCACCGGGATCTGGTTCAGGCCGTACATGATGTGGCGCATCATGGTGCCCTTGAGGCCCGGGCCGATGAAGTACTGGTCCTTGGCCAGGAAGTACACGTTGCGGGGGGCCACCGACCCCAACATCACCGAGTCGAGGACGGACTGGTGGTTGCTGGCGAGGATCGCCGGGCCATCCTTCGGGACGTTGTCCAGGCCGGTGATCTTCGGATGCCACAGGATCTTGAGCATGGGTGCGATCGTCATCTTGCCGACCGCATAGAGCGCGGACAAATGCCCTCCACCGGCTCAACTGGACACTGCCGCCACACTCTAACGGCCGCGCACGGCTGGGGCGGCCAGAGAGGTTCACAAAGGTGGGCAACACCACCCACGGCTCCTACGATGCCACAAGCACCAGGGCGGCCGCGGCCAGGCCCAGGCCGGCCAGCTGCACGAGGCGCAGGCGCTCCCGATCGACGAGCATGGCCAGCAGCACCGTGGAAACGGGATAGAGCGCGGCGATGGGCGCGATGATGCTGAGGTCCCCGCGGTCGACGGCCAGCAGATAGAGCGCGTTGGCGCTCATGTCCAGCGCACCGGCCACCACGACCCAGCGGGCCGAGGGGCCGGCCGGGCGGGCGGCACCCGCACGCAGGCGCCGCACGAGCAGCGGCGCGCCGAGGGCGATCGCGGCCGCCTGGGCGCCCGCGATCGGCCACAGCCCGGCGTGTCCGCCGGTCCGGGACAGGCACGTGAAGAACAGGCCGAACGCGGCACCGGACAGCAGCGCGAGGCCGACCAGCCGGCCGGTGACCCGGCCCGCGGAACCGGTCCCGGCACCACCGCCGGCCGCGCTGACCAGGCCGATCGCCACGACCGCGCAGGCCGCGCCGGTGAGCGCGAGGGCGCCCGGGCGCTCGCCGGTGGCCAGGCCGAAGGCGACCGGCAGCAGGGCGGCCGTCACGGCGCTGACCGGGGCGACGATCGCCATCGCCCCGCCGGCCAGGGCGCGGTAGAAGACGAACATGCCGAGCGCGCCGAGCACGCCGGCGGCGGCGCCCCAGGCCAGCGTGCGGGGGTGCACGGGTGCGGGGAGCAGGACGAGGTACAGCGCCAGCAGCGGCACGCTCGCGGCCTTCGACAGCACCACGACGAGCAGCGAGTCGGCCTTCTGGCTCGCCTTTCCGCCGGCGAAGTCGCCGACCCCCCACACGAGCCCCGACAGCGCTGCGAGAACGATCCCGATCATGAAGGCCGGTCCTCGCTGCCGATCGGGACGGCGAAGCGGATGCGCACCGCGTTGTGGGCGTCGATCAGGCGGTTGACCGACGGCAGGTCGCCGCGGGCGGCCCGCTTGCGCAGCGCTCCAGCCGGGCGCAGGCTGCGCCGGGGCTTGGCGCCGAACCGGTGTGGCGCGCTCAGGTCGCCGGCCGCCTCGCGCGGCAGCGGCGGGTCGCCGGGGCCGTTGCGTGGCCCGTCGGCCAGGATCGGAAAGACGGTAGCCTCGTGGCCCACGGGGCGGCACGGGTCGAGTACATCGTCGGCGGCGGCGAACACGCCATACTCGTATCACAATAATGACCGTGAAGGAAAATATGTTGACCGACCGGGAGCGGGACGCGCAGGCCGCGATCGCGCGGCAGGTGAAGGGCCTGCGCCAGGGGCGGCGGTGGTCGCTGGACGAGCTGGCCGCCCGCTCGGGCGTCAGCAAGGGCATGCTCGTGCAGATCGAGGGGGCCCGCACCAACCCGAGCATCGGCACGCTGTGCCGGGTGGCCGAGTCGTTCGGGGTCAGCATCGGGCGGCTGCTGGAGGCCGAGCCCGAGCCGGTGGTGAAGATCGTCGCGGCGGACGAGCCGGCGGTGCTGTGGCGCGGGCCGAAGGGCGGGGCCGGGCGGCTGCTGCGCGGCGTGAACGATCCCGCGTTCGTCGAGGTCTGGGACTGGCGGATGGCGCCGGGGGAGGAGCACGACTCCGGCGACCACGCGCCGCGCACCCGCGAGATCATCCACATTCGCCGGGGTGAGCTGGAGATCACCGTCGACGCCGCGGTCTACGCCGCGAAGCCCGGCGAGACCATCGACTTCCCGGCGGACCGCCCCCACGGCTACCGGAACACCGGCGCGGTGGAGGCGGTCCTCACGATGGTGGTGGTCATGCCCACCGGGGAGCACGACCGGAGGCGCTAGACGGGCGTCACCGAAACCTTGACCCGGTCGCCCTCGCCAACCTCGCCGCCGAAGCCGTCGACCAGGGTGCCCAGCTCGACCGAGTTGGCCAGGGTCTCGCCGGCCACGAAGGCCGAGTGGGCGCCCAGCGCCTCGGCGACCGCGGACGGGCCGTCGACCACGACCACGATCCGGTCCGACACGTTGAGGTCCGCGTCGCGGCGGGCCTGCTGGATCACCCGGACCAGGTCGCGGGCCAGGCCCTCGGCGGCCAGCTCCGGGGTCACCGTGCTGTCGAGCACGACCACGCCCTCGCCGCCGGGCAGCGGCGCCGACTGGGTCGGGTCGGCGGCCACGAGCTTGAGGTCGTACTCGCCCTCGTGCAGCTCCACCCCGCCCGCGACCACCGTGTCGCCGGTGCGGCCCCAGTCGCCGGCCTTCACCGCCTTGATGACCTGCTGCACGTCCTTGCCCAGCCGGGGGCCGAGCACCCGCGGTACCAACGTCAGCACCGGCGTGCAGTGGGCCGCCACGTCGCCGGTGAACTCGACCGCCTTGACGTTCACCTCGTCGGCGACGAGCGCCGCGAAGGGCCGCAGGGCCTCCGCGTTCGGCGTGGCCACGGTGAGCGTCTGCAGCGGCAGGCGCACCCGCAGGCCGCGGGCCTTGCGCAGGGACAGCGCGGCCGAGCACACGTCGCGCACGGCGTCCATGTCGGCCACCAGATCGTGGTCGGCCGGGAACTGCTCCGCCGACGGCCAGTCGGTCAGGTGCACCGAGCGCTCGCCGGTCAGGCCGCGGTAGATCTCCTCCGCGGTCAGCGGCGTGAGCGGGGCCACCACCTGGGCCAGCGTGGAGAGCACCGTGTAGAGGGTGTCGAACGCGTCGTGGTCGCCGGACCAGAAGCGGTCCCGCGAGCGGCGCACGTACCAGTTGGTGAGCGCGTCGAGGTAGGCCCGCACGGTGCCGCACGCGCCGGAGATGTCGTAGGCGTCCAGCTGCCGCTCGACGGTGGACACCAGCTCGCCGGTCTTGGCCAGCACGTACCGGTCCAGCAGGTCGGTGCTGTCGGTGCGCCGCCGCGCGGTGTAGCCGTCGGCGTTGGCGTACAGCGAGAAGAAGTACCACACGTTCCACAGCGGCAGCAGGACCTGGCGCACGGCGTCGCGGATGCCGGTCTCCGTCACCGGCATGTCGCCGCCGCGCAGCACCGGGGAGGAGACCAGGAACCAGCGCATGGCGTCCGAGCCGTACTCGTCGAACACCCGGTAGACGTCCGGGTAGTTGCGCAGGCTCTTGGACATCTTGCGGCCGTCCTCGCCCAGCAGGATGCCGTGGCTCACGCAGTTGTTGAACGCCGGGCGGTCGAACAGCGCGGTGGCCAGCACGTGCATGGTGTAGAACCAGCCGCGGGTCTGCCCGATGTACTCCACGATGAAGTCGCCCGGGTAGTGGTGCTCGAACCAGTCGGCGTTCTCGAACGGGTAGTGCACCTGCGCGAAGGGCATCGAGCCGGACTCGAACCAGCAGTCCAGCACCTCCGGCACCCGGCGCATGACGGACTGCCCGGTCGGGTCGTCCGGGTTGGGCCGGGTCAGGTTGTCGATCTCGGGCCGGTGCAGGTCGGTCGGGCGCACGCCGAAGTCGCGCTCGAGCTCGTCGAGCGAGCCGTAGGTGTCGATGCGGGGGTACTGCGGGTCGTCGGACTTCCACACCGGGATCGGCGAGCCCCAGAACCGGTTCCGGCTGATCGACCAGTCGCGGGCGTTGCCCAGCCACTTGCCGAAGGAGCCGTCCTTGATGTGCTCCGGCGTCCAGGTGATCTGCTGGTTGAGCTCCACCATCCGGTCACGGAAGGCGGTCACCTGGACGAACCAGGAGGACACCGCCTTGTAGACCAGCGGGGTGTCGCAGCGCCAGCAGTGCGGGTAGGAGTGGGTGTACGAGTCGTGGCGCACCACCACGCCGGCCGCCTTGAGGTCGCGGATCACCGGCTTGTTGGCCTCGAAGACCTGCAGCCCCTGGTACGGCGGCACGAGCGAGGTGAACCGCGTGTGCTCGTCGACGGTCACCACCGTCGGGATGTCCACCGACGCGCAGGCGTTCTGGTCGTCCTCGCCGAACGCGGGCGCCATGTGCACCACGCCGGTGCCGTCCTCGGTGGTCACGAAGTCGGCCCCGATGACCTGGAAGGCGTTGGGGGTGTCGGCGAGGAAGTCGAACAGCGGCGTGTAGCGGCGCCCGACCAGCTCGGCGCCGGCCACCGAGCCGACCCGCTCGGCGCCGGCCAGCTCCTTCTCGTAGGCGGCGACCCGCGAGTCGGCCAGGATGAAGCGCTGCCCGTCCTCCTCGAACACCGCGTACTCGATCTCGGGGCCGACCGCGATGGCCAGGTTGGACGGCAGGGTCCACGGCGTGGTCGTCCAGACCAGGATCTTCTCGCCGGTCTCCAGCTGGAAGGCCACGGTCAGGGCCGGGTCCTGCCGGTCGCGGTAGACGTCGTCGTCCATGCGCAGCTCGGTGTTGGACAGCGGGGTCTCACAGCGCCAGCAGTACGCCAGCACCCGGAAGCCCTCGTAGACCAGGCCCTTGTCGTAGAGGGTCTTGAAGGCCCACATGACGCTTTCCATGTAGTCCAGGTCGAGCGTCTTGTAGTCGTTGGTGAAGTCGACCCAGCGGGCCTGGCGGGTGACGTACCGCTCCCACTCGCTGGTGTAGCGCAGCACCGACTCCTTGGTGGCCGCGTTGAACTTGTCGACGCCGAGCTGGAGGATCTCCGCCTTGGTCGTGATGCCCAGCTGCTTCTCGGCCTCGACCTCGGCGGGCATGCCGTGGCAGTCCCAGCCGAAGCGGCGCTCGACGCGGAAGCCCTTCATGGTCTTGTACCGCGGAACGACGTCCTTGGCGTAGCCGGTCAGCAGGTGACCGTAGTGCGGCAGCCCGTTGGCGAACGGGGGCCCGTCGTAGAACACGAACTCGTTCGCGCCGTTCTCGCCGGCCGGGCGCTGGTCCACCGAGGCCTGGAACGTCCCGTCGCCGGACCAGTAGTCCAGGACCTCGCGCTCGACTTCGGGGAGGCTCGGGCTCGCCGGGACGCCGGTGCCCGCGCGGTGCATCGGGTAGGCCATCGGTGGTCAATCTCCTCGCGTGGTCGGTTGTCTCGACTCCACGCGGGGACGAACCGGTCGCCCGATCCGCGGTACCACCCCGCTTGCCGCCGTGGTGGTGCGCCCGGCGGCCGCTCGTTGGCCGGCTGTCACGGGCCGGTACCCGTCCGGTTCTACTGGGCCACCTGAGCGGCCGTTCTTCCGGAGGCTCGCCGGTGATGGCCGGGTCGACGCCTGTACCACAGATGGTAGCGCGCTCCCGGAACCTGTTTTCGGGGGAGCCATAAGAAATAGTAAACAAACCTTGACATTAAATTCGGGCGCGTGTTTCGTGGAGAGCACGTCGACGCCCATCGACGTGTCACGCACCCCCTGTTCGGTCCAACCTGGAGCGTTCCATGCGTCCACGCCACATCACCCTGCTCGCGGGGACCGGCGCGGCAGCACTGACCCTCGCCGGGGTCGTGCTCGCCATGCCCGCGTCGGCCGCCGAGTTGATCGCCAACCCGAGCTTCGAGACCGGCACGACGTCCGGCTGGACCTGCGAGTCCGCCTCGGTCACGTCCGGGTCCGCCCACACCGGCACCTACAAGCTCGCCGGGACCCCCGGCAGCACCACCGCCCAGTGCTCGCAGACGGTGTCGGTCCAGCCCAACACGAAGTACACCTTCTCGGGCTTCGTCAACGGCTCCTACGTCTTCATCGGCGTCACCGGCGGGGTCGACGCCAGCACGTGGACGCCCGGCACCGGCGGCGCCTACGCGAACCTGTCGGTCGCGTTCACCACCGGCGCGACCCAGACGTCGGCCACCGTCTACGTGCACGGCTGGTACGGCCAGCCCGCCTACACCGCCGACGACTTCTCGCTCAACGGCCCGGGCGGCAACCCGACCACGATCGAACCGACGACCCCGTCGGCCTCGCCGTCGAAGTCCGCGTCGGCCTCGCCGTCGGCGTCCCCGTCCAAGTCGCCCTCGTCGTCGCCGTCGGCCTCGCCGAGCACGTCGCCGACCAACCCGGGCGGCGGGCTGCCGAAGCACTTCCTGACCGGCTACTGGCAGGACTTCGTCAACCTGGCCACGCCGCTGCGGCTGCGGGACACGCCGGCCAACTACGACCTCATCGCGGTCGCCTTCGCCACCGCCACCGGCACCCCCGGCGGCCTGGCCTTCAGTGTCGACTCCGGGCTGTCCAACACGCTCGGCGGCTACAGCGACGCCGACTTCAAGGCCGACATCGCCACGATGCACTCGCGGGGCAAGAAGGTCATCCTCTCCGTCGGCGGCGAGACCGGCACGGTGAGCGTCGGGGACGCCAACTCGGCGACGAACTTCGCCAACTCGGCGTACTCGATCATGCAGAACTACGGCTTCGACGGCATCGACATCGACCTGGAGAACGGGCTCAACCCGACGTACATGGGCCAGGCCCTGCGCTCGCTGCGGTCCAAGGCCGGCGCGAACCTGATCATCACGGTGGCGCCGCAGACGATCGACATGCAGTCGACCGGCAGCGGCTACTTCGCGCTGGCGCTCAACATCAAGGACATCCTGACGGTCGTCCACACGCAGTACTACAACTCCGGCAGCATGCTCGGCTGCGACCAGCAGCAGGCGTACTCGCAGGGCACGGTCAACTTCATGACCGCCCTGGCCTGCATCCAGCTGGAGAACGGGCTGCGCCCGGACCAGGTGGCCCTGGGCCTGCCGGCCGGCACCGGCGCGGCGGGCGGCGGCGTGGTCTCCCCGGCGCTGGTCAACCAGGCGCTGGACTGCCTGGCCGTCGGCACCAACTGCGGCACGTTCAAGCCGCCGCACACCTACCCGGGCATCCGCGGCGCGATGACCTGGTCGATCAACTGGGACGTGAAGAACGGCAACGGCTTCGCCAACACGATCAAGCCGCACCTGGCCACGCTGCCGTAAGCAGAGACTTTCCTCCACCAACACGGCTCCGGAGGATCGGGTGTTCCCAGCACCCGGTCCTCCGGAGCCATTTTCGCGCGCGACGCGATCACCCAGCGGCGGTGAGGGTCCCGCCGGCCGCGGTACCTAGCCTCGGTGTGGCAGGCGGACGTCAGTGACTAGCCGCGGGTGACGATCGCCGCGCGGATGCTCTGCATCGAGGTGGAGGCGGCCTCGACGGACTTGCCGGCGAAGACCGCGATCGCGATCACCCCGTGGTCGGCCCAGCCGCAGACGGTGGCGGCGCGGCCGTCGAGGCGGGACGCGGCGCAGCGCTGCTCGCCGCCGAGCAGGCCCGGGTCGACCTCGCGGATGCGCTGCACCTGGATCTTGGTGCCGAGCTTGCGCAGGCTGGCGTCGAGGTCGCGGGCCGGGTTGGTGATGAACCGGGTGGCCCCGAACACGAGGATCTTCGCGCGGCCGTCGGTCGTGTCCTGGTACGCCACCGTGAACCCGGACTCGTCGAGGTGCCCCGAGGTCAGCGACGCCTGCAGCTGCTCGGCGGTCTTCCTCGCGGCGGCGTCGTCGACCTTGGTCAGCCCGGCCACGCCGGCGTCGACGTTCACCGAGGCCGGGTACTGCACCCACCACGGCCGCGCCCACGCGTAGGAGCCGCCGCAGCAGCCCGCGCACAGCAGGAACATGATCAGCAGGACCCAGGGCCACCTGCGCCGCCTGCGCTTCTGGAACTGCCACGGCGGCGGGATGGGGCCGGGACGGTAGCCGGGTGGCAGCTTGCCGTGACCGGGCGGTGGGACCGGGACGTACTCCACCCGCGCCGGGAGGTCGAGCGTGCGGGGCTGCACCGGCAGGTCGAGGGTGTCCTCCCACTGGCGGCGCCGGCGGGAGCCGTCGGACGGCACGGAGGCCGAGCCGATCCACGTCGCAGGAGCCGGCTGCCGCTGGGTCGGCGGCTCGTCCTCCGGTTGTGTCACAGCTGAAGGCTAACGACCCCGTGCACGCCGCGCAGAGTTCGCTCTGCGGCGATAACGTCGCAGGAGTGCTGGGTCTACCGGATCACGTGAGCGCGTGCCTGTTCGATCTCGACGGTGTGCTGACCCCTACGGCGGTCATCCACAACAAGGCCTGGACCGCGACGTTCGACGAGTTCCTGCGGGCCAGGAGCCTGCCGGGCTTCGACCCGGTCCACGACTACAACGACTACGTCGACGGCAAGCCCCGCGAGGCGGGCGTCCGCGACTTCCTGAGCTCCCGGGGCATCACGCTGCCGGAGGGTACGGCGGACGACCCGCCGGACGCCCAGACCGTCAACGGGCTGGGTAACCGCAAGAACGCGCTGCTGCTGAAGCTGCTGGAGGAGGGCGGGCTGCAGCCGTACCCGTCCTCGGCGCGGTACCTGCGCCGGGCCGAGGAGGCGGGGCTGCGCCGGGCGGTGGTCAGCTCCAGCGCCAACACGCTGCAGGTCATCACCTCGACCGGGCTGGATCGGTACCTCGAGGCCCGGGTCGACGGGATCACCATCCGCGAGCGCGGGCTCAAGGGCAAGCCGGCCCCCGACACCTTCCTCGAGGCGGCCCGCGAACTGGGCGTCGAGCCCGCCCGCGCGGCGGTCTTCGAGGACGCCCTGGCCGGGGTCGCGGCCGGGCGGGCCGGCGGGTTCTTCGTGGTGGGCGTCGACCGGGTCGGCGGCGAGCACGCCGCGGACCTGCGGCGCAGCGGCGCCGACGTGGTGGTACCGGATCTCGGGCAGCTATTGGAGGAGCGGTCGTGAGCACCTTCCCCGTGGAACCGTGGGCCGTGCGCGAGACGCGGCTCGACCTCGACGCCCTCGGGCAGACCGAGTCGCTGTTCGCCCTGGCCAACGGGCACATCGGGCTGCGCGGCAACCTGGACGAGGGCGAGCCGTTCGGGCTGCCCGGCACCTACCTCAACTCCTTCTACGAGGAGCGGCCGCTGCCGTACGCCGAGGCCGGCTACGGCTTCCCGGAGGAAGGGCAGACGATCCTCAACGTCACCAACGGCAAGGTCTTCCGGCTGCTGGTCGACGACGAGCCCTTCGACGTGCGCTACGGCAACCTGGTCTCCCACGAGCGGGTGCTCGACCTGCGGGCCGGCACCCTGCTGCGCGACGTGGAGTGGATCTCGCCGGCCGGGCAGCAGGTCAAGGTGCGCACGGTCCGTCTGGTCTCGCTCGAGCAGCGCTCGGTGGCCGCCTTCCTCTACGAGGTCGAGCCGGTCGCCGCGCCGGCCCGGGTGATCGTGCAGTCCGAGCTGGTGGCCAACGAGGACGTGCCGGCGCCGAGCAAGGACCCGCGGGTCTCCGCCGCGCTCGGGCACGCGCTCGTCGCCGAGGGGCACTACGCCAACGAGCTCAACGCGCAGCTGCTGCACCGGACCAACGCCAGCCTCCTGCGCCTCGGCGCCGAGATGGACCACGAGGTCGAGGCGCCGGTGCCGGTGCGCTCGCACACCGAGGCCACCGACGACTGGGCCCGCACCACGTTCGCCTGCGAGCTGCAGCCCGGGCAGCGGCTGCGGATCGTGAAGTACCTCGCCTACGGCTGGTCCAGCCAGCGCTCCCGGCAGGCGATCCGCGACCAGGTGCACGGCGCGATCGCCGGTGCCCGCCTCGGCGGCTGGGAGGGGCTGGTCAAGGCCCAGCGGACCTACCTCGACCGGTTCTGGGCGCAGGCCGACGTCGAGGTCGACGGCGACGGCGAGATCCAGCAGGCGGTCCGCTTCGCGCTGTTCCACCTCATGCAGGCCGGCGCGCGGGCCGAGGCGCGGCCGATCGCGGCCAAGGGGCTCACCGGCCGCGGCTACGACGGGCACGTCTTCTGGGACACCGAGAGCTTCGTGCTGGCGGCGCTGACGTACACCCACCCCCAGGTCGCCCGGGACGGGCTGAGGTGGCGCCACGACACGCTCGACCTGGCCCGGGACCGGGCCCGCCAGCTGGGACTGAAGGGGGCCGCCTTCCCCTGGCGCACGGTCCGCGGGCAGGAGTGCTCGGCCTACTGGCCGGCCGGCACCGCGGCCTTCCACGTCAACGCCGACATCGCCGCCGCCGTGGTCCGCTACGTGCAGACCACCGGGGACGCCCAGTTCGAGGCCGACTACGGGCTGGAGCTGCTGGTGGAGACCGCCCGGCTGTGGCGCTCGCTCGGCCACCACGACCGGCACGGGCTGTTCCACATCGACGGGGTGACCGGGCCCGACGAGTACAGCGCGATCGCGGACGACAACATCTACACGAACCTCATGGCGCAGCTCAACCTGCGCGCGGCCGCGGACGCCGCGGAGCGGCACCCGGAGCGCGCCCGCACCTTCGGCATCGACGACGAGGAGATCTCCTCGTGGCGCGACGCGGCGGCGAACGTGCACCTGCCCTACGACCATGAGCTGGGCGTTCACCAGCAGTCGGTCAACTTCACGGTGCACCAGGAGTGGGACTTCGACAACACGCCGCCGGAGGACTACCCGCTGCTGCTGCACTACCCGTACTTCGACCTGTACCGCCGCCAGGTGGTCAAGCAGGCCGACCTCATCCTGGCCATGCACTGGCGCGGCGACGCGTTCACGCCGCAGGAGAAGGCCCGCAACTTCCACTACTACGACGAGCGCACGGTCCGCGACTCCTCGCTGTCGGCGTGCACGCAGGCGGTGCTGGCGGCCGAGGTCGGTCACACGGAGCTGGCCTACGACTACCTCGGCGAGGCGGCCTTCGTCGACCTGTACGACCTGCAGCACAACGCGGGCGACGGGGTGCACATGGCCTCGTTGGCCGGCACCTGGCTGGCCCTGGTGGCCGGCTTCGGCGGCATGCGCGACTACGGCGGCGAGCTGTCCTTCGTGCCGCGGCTGCCGGGCCAGCTCAACCGGCTGCGGTTCGCCGTCACGATCCACGGCGACGTGCTGCGCGTCACGGTCGAGCACGGGCAGGCGACGTACCAGGCCGACCAGGGCGAGATCACGCTGCGCCACCACGGCGAGGAGGTCGTCGTCCGGGCCGGCGAGCCCGTCACGCTGCGCATTCCCCCGCCGCACCCGGCCACCCCGCCCCCGGCACAGCCCCGTGGGAGGGCGCCGCATCGTCGCCAGCGGGAGGGATAGGTACCCTGGTTATCCGTGAGTGTGACGAGCGTCTTCCCGCAACTCGAGCGACTGCTGCCACGGATCAGTAAGCCGATCCAGTACGTCGGCGGTGAGCTCGGTGCGGTCGTGAAGGACTGGGACGCCGTTACGGTGCGGTGGGCGCTGTCGTATCCGGACGCCTACGAGGTCGGCCTGCCCAACCAGGGCGTGCAGATCCTCTACGAGGTGCTCAACGAGCAGCCCGACGTGCTCGCCGAGCGCACCTATGCGGTGTGGCCCGACCTCGAGGCGCTCATGCGCGCCGAGGGTGTGCCGCAGTTCACGGTGGACGCGCACCGGCCGGTCGCCGCGTTCGACCTGTTCGGCATCTCGTTCGCCACCGAGCTCGGCTACACCAACATGCTCACCATGCTCGACCTTGCCGGCATCCCGCTCGACGCGCGCGAGCGGGACGGCCGGCACCCGATCGTGGTCGCCGGCGGTCACGCCGCCTTCAACCCGGAGCCGATCGCCGACTTCATCGACGCCGCCGTGCTCGGCGACGGCGAGGAGGCGGTCCTGGAGATCACCGGGATCGTCCGCGAGTGGAAGGCCGAGGGCGCGCCCGGCGGCCGCGACGAGCTGCTGCTGCGCCTGGCCCGGACCGAGTCGGTGTACGTGCCGCGCTTCTACGACGTCGGCTACCTGCCGGACGGGCGCATCCAGCGCGTCGTGCCGAACCGGGCCGACGTGCCCTTCCGCGTGCACAAGCGGACCACGATGGACCTCGACGCGTGGCCGTACCCGAAGAAGCCGCTGGTGCCGCTGGCCGAGACGGTCCACGAGCGCTACGCGGTGGAGATCTTCCGCGGCTGCACCCGGGGCTGCCGCTTCTGCCAGGCGGGGATGATCACGCGGCCGGTCCGCGAGCGCTCGATCACGACCGTGGGGCAGATGGTCAAGGAGGGGCTGGAGTTCTCCGGCTTCCACGAGGTGGGGCTGCTGTCGCTGTCCTCGGCGGACCACTCCGAGATCGGCGACATGTGCTCGGGGCTGGCGCAGCAGTACGAGGGGACGAACGTCTCGCTGTCGCTGCCCTCGACCCGGGTCGACGCGTTCAACGTGACACTGGCCCAGGAGCTCTCCCGCAACGGGCGGCGCACCGGCCTCACCTTCGCGCCGGAGGGCGGCTCGGAGCGGATCCGCCAGGTGATCAACAAGATGGTCACCGAGGAGGACCTGATCCGCACGGTGGTCACGGCGTACAGCAACGGCTGGCGCCAGGTGAAGCTGTACTTCATGTGCGGCCTGCCCACCGAGACCGACGACGACGTGCTGCAGATCGCCAAGCTCGCGCACGAGGTGATCCGGGCCGGCCGGTCCGCCACCGGGTCGCGGGACATCCGCTGCACGGTCTCCATCGGCGGTTTCGTGCCCAAGCCGCACACCCCCTTCCAATGGGCCCCCATGGAGGAGCCGGAGGTCATCGACCGGCGGCTCAAGGCCCTCAAGGAGGCCATCAACGCCGACCGGTCGCTGGGCAAGGCGATCGGCTACCGGTACCACGACGGCGAGCCCTCGCAGGTGGAGGGCCTGCTCAGCCGGGGCGACCGGCGCGTCGGCGCGGTGATCCGCCGGGTCTGGGAGCAGGGCGGGCGCTTCGACGGCTGGTCCGAGCACTTCTCCTACGCCCGCTGGGTCGGCGCGGCGGCCGAGGTGCTGCCGGAGTTCGGCGTCGACCTGGCCTGGTTCACCACCCGCGAGCGGGAGCAGCACGAGGTCCTGCCCTGGGACCACCTGGACTCCGGGCTGGACAAGGACTGGCTCTGGCAGGACTGGCAGGACGACTGCCGCTGGACGCCGTGCTTCGACTGCGGCGTCTGCCCGAGCCAGGACACCGAGATCCAGATCGGGCCCACGGGGCGCAAGCTCCTGCCGCTCACCCCCGTCGCCGGCCTGCGGGTGCCCAGCGCTGCTGCTGGAACTGCCGAGGCGAACCATGGCTAAGCGCCAGCCCGAGAGCAACCAGGACCCCGTCGTGCAGCGGATCCGGCTGCGGTACGCCAAGCGGGGCCCCCTGCGGTTCACCTCCCACCGCGACTTCGCCCGGGCCTTCGAGCGGGCGCTGCTGCGGGCCAACGTGCCGATCGCCTACTCCCAGGGCTTCACCCCGCACCCGAAGGTCTCCTACGCCAGCGCCGCGCCGACGGGGGTGGCCAGCGAGGCGGAGTACCTGGAGATCGGCCTGCGGGCCGTGGTCGAGCCGGACCGGCTGCGGGTGGCGCTCGACGCCGCCCTCTCGCCCGGCCTCGACGTGCTCGAGGCGGTCGAGTCGCCGCTCACCGGCGGGGGCAGCCTCGCCGACCGGATCGACGCCTCGGCATGGCGGATCGAGCTGCCCGGCGTGTCGGCGCACGACGCCACGGAGGCCATCCGCGCGTTCCTCGACGCCCCCGAGGTGCTCGTCGAACGCCTCACCAAGCAGGGTCGACGGACCTTCGACACGCGCGCCGCGGTGGTGTCGCTGGCCTGTTCCGATCTTGAAGTTCTGTCGGATTCCGCTCCCGGGGACGTACCTTCCGAGGTCACTGACACACCGTGTGCGATACTCGACCTTGTCGTGCGGCAGGTAACCCCGACCGTGCGACCCGACGATGTGCTGTCCGGTCTGCGCGTTGTGGCCGACCTGGAGCCGCCGGTTCCGCCCCGTGCGACCCGACTGGCTCAGGGAGTGCTGACCGAGCAGGGTGGGCTCGTCGATCCGCTCGCCCAGTCTGGCGAGGTGGATCGGCCGGCGGCCGTCGTGGGGACTTCGTCGCTGTAGACGACGGGTGACCCGCCAGGTGGCGGGCCGCTGGTCGCCGGGCGCGAGGTTGGCAGACTTTCGGCGGATCGTCCGCGTGAGCGGAAACCTCCGCCGGCACAACATATATGCGGTGCCCCCGTGTGGCTGCGTTGTGACGCGCCCGGGAGCGCCAGAACTGGAGAACGTCCGCATGTTCGACAACGAGTCGGCGAGCGGCGAGACCACCGGCGACGAGCCGGTGGCTGCTGCCGCAGCCAGCGAAGAGACCACTACCCCCGTGCGTCGCACCAGGCGCCGGACCACGAAGGCCGCCGCCGAGCCGGTGGCGGAGCCCGAGGCTCCGCCCGCCGTGGAGGAGCCGGCCCCTGTCAAGGCGACCACGCGCCGCCGACGGAAGGTGACGGCGGGCGAGGAACCGGGCGAATCCGGCGAGTCCGGACAGCAGGCGCTTCCGATCGAGGAGCCACCGGCCCCGGTGAAGGCCACCCGCGCCCGGCGCAGCCGCGCCAAGGTCGTCGAGGAGCCCCCGGTGGTCGAGGAGCCCCCGGTCGAGGAGCCCGTGGCCGAGGAGCCTCCCGCCGAGGAGCCGGAGCCCGTCGCCGTCGAGGAGCTCCTGGCCGACGCGGAAGAGGAGACGGCCGAGGAGCTCGAGCCCTTGGTCGAGGTCGAGGAGGAGCCGCCGCCGCCGGCCCGCCGCGGGCGCCGCGCCCCCGCGCCGGTGCAGCTGCTGTTCATGTCGCCCAGCGAGCAGATCGTCGCCCTCGAGCCGCAGGAGGCCGCCGAGGAGGAGGAGCCGGCCGGTCGCCGGCGCCGCCGCCGCGGCCGGGCCGCCGCCGAGGACGTCTTCGTCGAGGCGCCGGTCGAGGAGGCCGTCGAGGCCCCCGAAGAGGTCGAGGAGGCCGAGGAGGCCGAGGAAGGCGAAGAGGGCGAGGACGACGAGGACTTCGAGACCGCCGGGGGCCGCCGCCGTCGCCGCCGCGGCCGTCGCGGCCGGGGCCGCGGGCGCGGCACCGCCGCCGACGAGCTGGACGAGGAGGCCGCCGAGGCCGAGGGGGCCGACGAGGAGGCCGCCGCGGAGGAGGAGGCCGAGGCGTCCGCCGACGAGGACGGCGAGGACGAGGGCGAGGGCGAGGGGCTGACCCGGCGTCGTCGCCGCCGCCGGCGCAAGGGCGCGGCCGGCGACGCCGACGCGGGCGACGACCCGCACGTGGTCGTGAAGATCCGTGAGCCGCGCACCACCACCCGCGAGCGCGACGAGGTGCAGGGCGTCTCCGGCTCGACCCGGCTGGAGGCCAAGCGCCAGCGCCGCCGGGACGGCCGCGAGCAGCGCCGCACCCGTCCGCCGATCCTCAGCGAGTCCGAGTTCCTGGCCCGCCGCGAGGCCGTGGACCGCACCATGGTCATCCGGCAGAAGAACGACCGGACGCAGATCGCCGTGCTCGAGGACAAGGTGCTGGTCGAGCACTACGTCACCCGGGCCTCGTCGAGCTCCATGGTCGGCAACGTCTACCTGGGCCGGGTGCAGAACGTGCTGCCCAGCATGGAGGCGGCGTTCGTCGACATCGGCCGGGGCCGCAACGCGGTGCTCTACGCCGGCGAGGTCAACTGGGACGCCACCGGGCTGGAGGGGCGCACCCGCACCATCGAGCAGGCGCTCAAGTCCGGCGACTCGGTGCTCGTGCAGGTGACCAAGGACCCGATCGGCACCAAGGGCGCCCGCCTGACCAGCCACATCGCGCTGTCCGGGCGGCACCTGGTCTACGTGCCGCACGGCAACGCCTCCGGGATCAGCCGCAAGCTCTCCGACGTGGAGCGCAAGCGCCTGCGCGACGTGCTCAAGAACCTTGTCCCCGACGGCGCGGGTGTGATCGTGCGCACCGCGGCCGAGGGCGCCTCCGAGGACGACCTGGCCCGCGACGTCAAGCGGCTGCAGGCGCAGTGGGAGGCCATCCAGGACAAGGCCCGCAGCAGTAGCGCGCCGGCCCTGCTCTACGAGGAGCCCGAGCTGGTCGTGCGGGTCGTGCGTGACCTGTTCAACGAGGACTTCCGCGACCTGGTGATCCAGGGCAGCGATGCCTTCGAGTCGGTCGAGCCCTACCTGTCGCACGTCTCGCCGGACCTGGTGGAGCGGGTGCACCGCTACGCGGGCGCCGGCGACGTCTTCGCCGACCTGCGCATCGACGAGCAGCTGATCAAGGCGCTGGACCGGCGGGTGTTCCTGCCCTCCGGCGGCAGCCTGGTCATCGACCGCACCGAGGCGATGACCGTGATCGACGTGAACACCGGCAAGTACACCGGCGCCGGCGGCAACCTCGAGGAGACGGTCACCCGCAACAACCTCGAGGCGGCCGAGGAGATCGTCCACCAGCTGCGGCTGCGCGACCTCGGCGGCATCATCGTCATCGACTTCATCGACATGGTCCTGGAGTCCAACCGCGAGCTGGTGCTGCGCCGGCTGACCGAGTGCCTGGGCCGGGACCGGACCAAGCACCAGGTCACCGAGATCACCTCGCTCGGCCTGGTCCAGATGACCCGCAAGCGGGTCGGACAGGGGCTGTTGGAGGCCTTCAGCGAGACCTGTGAGGTGTGCAAGGGCCGCGGCCTGATCATCCACACCGAGCCGATCCCGGAGAAGCGTGGCGGCGGCGGTGGCGGTGGTGGCGGCGGGCACAACAACGCCGTGACCAAGGTCGCCTCGGCCACCACGTCGCCCGGCGTGACCACCGGCGTGGAGGAGGCCGACGTGCCCGCCCCGCGCAGCCGCCGGCGCGGCCGCCGCGGCGCCACCGCGGTCGCCGAGGAGGAGACCACCGTCGAGGCCCCGCACGTGGTCGAGGACGTCCAGGAGGAGGCGGAGTTCACGCCGATCGCCTCCGAGGACGACCCGGACAACGTCGAGGACGACGAGGAGGAAGCCGCCGGCGCCCGCCGCCGGACCCGCCGGGGTGGCGTTCGCCGCCGGACCCGGCCCTGATTTGGGGAGTACGCCAGCGATGGCGTACGCTCATCAAAGCGCACTTTCGTGTGCAGGGTCTTCGCGTGCCGTAAGGCGTCAGTAGCAGTTGAGACCCGGATCAGCCCGCCAGAGCTCTACGACAGGAGTCCGCGTCCCATGTACGCGATCGTCAAGACCGGCGGCAAGCAGTACAAGGTCGCCGAGGGCGATGTGATCGAGGTCGAGAAGCTCGCGGGCGCGCCGGGCGATGCGCTGAAGCTCTCCGCGGTCCTGCTTGTCGACGGTGAGGATCTCATCACCGATGCTGCCAAGCTTGCCAGTGCCGAGGTGACCGCCGAGGTCGTCGCGCACACCAAGGGTCCGAAGATTCGGATCCACAAGTTCAAGAACAAGACCGGCTACCACAAGCGCCAGGGTCACCGTCAGCCGCTGACCCAGGTGAAGGTCACCGGCATCTCCACCGGGAAGTAGGGCTAAGCGCCATGGCACACAAAAAGGGTGCGTCCAGCTCGCGGAACGGGCGCGACTCCGCCGCCCAGCGGCTCGGCGTGAAGCGGTTCGGCGGTCAGCTGGTCAACGCCGGCGAGATCATCATCCGCCAGCGTGGGACCAAGTTCCACCCGGGCGACCTGGTCGGCCGCGGTGGCGACGACACGCTGTTCGCGCTCGCCCACGGTCACGTGACCTTCGGCTTCAAGCGCGGCCGCAAGACCGTGAGCATCACCCCGGCCGAGGGCTGAGTTCGTTTCTTCGCGCGGCGGGCAGGGGGCATAACAGCCCCTCGCCCGCCGTTGCTGTGTTCCGGGGGTTTTGGTTCTGACCGCGACCCACGTCGAAACTGGCAGGGAGAAGCGCCAGCTTCGACCGGTTCGCCTAGTCTGGCTCGATTGGGCTTCGCTCTGATCGACCCAGACCAGGCGCTGACGGGAGCAACGGTCGTCACCACGACGGACCGGAGCCATAAACAGCTTTTTGAAAGGTGTGCACCGTGACGTCGTTCGTTGACCGGGCCGTGCTGCACGTGAGGGCCGGCGACGGCGGTCACGGCTGCGTGTCCATCCACCGGGAGAAGTTCAAGCCGTTCGGCGGCCCCGACGGCGGCGACGGCGGCCACGGTGGCAGCGTCACGCTGGTCGTGGACGCCGGCGTGCACACCCTGCTGGACTTCCACTTCCACCCGCACCAGAAGGCGCGCAACGGCAACGGCGGGGCCGGCAACCACCGCGACGGGGCCAACGGCGAGACCCTCACGCTGCGGGTGCCCGACGGCACCGTGGTGCAGAGCATCGACGGCGAGGTGCTGGCCGACCTGGTCGGCGTCGGCACCCAGTTCGAGCTGGCCCGCGGCGGCCGTGGCGGGCGGGGCAACGCGTCCCTGGCCAGCACCCGGCGCAAGGCCCCGGGCTTCGCCGAGCTGGGCGAGCCGGGCGAGACGATCGACGTCGTCCTGGAGCTCAAGAGCGTCGCCGACGTCGGGCTGGTCGGCTTCCCGTCGGCCGGCAAGTCGTCGCTGATCGCGGCCATCTCGGCGGCCCGGCCGAAGATCGCCGACTACCCGTTCACCACCCTGGTGCCCAACCTCGGCGTGGTGCAGGCCGGCGACGAGACCTTCACCGTCGCCGACGTGCCCGGGCTCATCCCCGGCGCGGCCACCGGCAAGGGCCTGGGCCTGGAGTTCCTGCGGCACATCGAGCGCACCGCCGTGCTCGCCCACGTGGTCGACACCGCGGCGCTGGAGACCGAGCGCGACCCGCTCTCCGACATCGACGCCATCGAGGCCGAGCTGGCCGCCTACGGCGGGCTGGAGGACCGGCCCCGGCTGGTCGTGCTCAACAAGATCGACGTGCCCGACGGGCGCGACCTCGCCGACATCGTCCGCCCCGAGCTCGAGGCCCGCGGCTATGCCGTGCACGTGATCAGTGCGGTCACCCACGAGGGGCTGCGCGAGCTGGTGTTCGCCCTCTCCGACGTCGTCAAGCAGCACCGGGCGGCCGCGCCGCCGCCGGAGCGGACCCGGATCATCCTGCGCCCGATCGCGGTCGACGACAGCGGCTTCACGATCCAGCGCGACGCCGAGGGCGTGTACGTGGTCAGGGGCGGCGCCCCGGAGCGCTGGGTGCGCCAGACCAACTTCGACAACGACGAGGCCGTCGGGTACCTTGCCGACCGCCTCGCCCGGCTCGGCGTCGAGGTGGGGCTGAAGAAGGCCGGCGCACAGCCCGGAGACCCGGTTCGCATTGGCGTCCATGAATTCGATTGGCAGCCGAACCTGTTCGTCGAGGAGGAGTTCGTGCCGGGCAACCGGGGCACCGACTATCGCCTCGAAGATGCGTCCAAGCGGGTCGGGGCGACCGAGCGCAAGGCCATGCGGGCGGCCCGCCGCCGGCCCTACGAGGAGCTGGAAGTCTCGCCCGGGGCCGACGACGAGGACGAGGATTTTTGATCCTCCGCGCAACGTGATTTGCCCATTCAGGGAAACATCGGGGAAATCGAGGGTGCGTACCGTCGGTCCATGCTGATCGAGCAACGCCCATCGGGCGACTCGGAGGTGATCGCGCTCGTGGTCGACCAGCAGGTCGAGCTGCGGGCGCGCGACGGTGGCCGGGAGGGCCACGTGTACGCGGTCGACCCGGCCGCCCGCTATCTGGTCGCGGTCGTCGGCGGCGACGCCGTCGCCTGCGGCGCGCTGCTCGCGATCGACATCGACACGGCCGAGGTGACCCGGCTCTACGTGCGCCCGGCGCACCGCGGCCGGGGGGTGGCCCGCCGCATGCTGGCCGCCCTGGAGGACCTCGCCGCCGCCCGCGGGCACCGCGTCGTGCGGCTCGAGGCCGGGGTGACCTCGCCCGAGGCGATCTCGCTGTTCCTCGCGGCGGGCTACCGGCCCATCGCGCGGTTCGGGGGATACGTGAAGTACGAGGCCAGCCGCTGCTTCGAGAAGCACTTCGACGACGCCGGGCGGGAGACCCGGGTGGTCCGCCGCTCGCCGGCCGACCCGGCCGTGTCGGAGCTGATCGCGCTCTCGGCCGACGAGGCCGCCGGCCGCTACGGCAGCCCCGCCGCCCGGCGCTTCCCGATCGACCCGCTGGCCAGGTTCGTGCTGGCCACGGTGGACGGGGTGGCGGCCGGCTGCGGCGCGATCCAGCCGCTGGACGACCAGACCGTCGAGATCAAGCGGATGTACGTGCGCCCGGCCTACCGGGGCAACGGCCTGGCCCGGCGCATGCTCGCCGCGCTGGAGGACCTCGCCGCGGGCTCGCACTACCTGGTGATCCGGCTGGAGACCGGGCCGCGGCAGCCCGAGTCGATCCGATTGTACGAATCAGCCGGTTACCGACCGATTCCGCCGTATGGCCCGTACGTACACAGCCCGCTCAGCCTCTGCTACGAAAAACTTGTGATTGCTCCCGAGCCCATCGCGTCTGAGCTCGCCTGAGGCTAGTGTCTGGTCGGTGGGCATCCTCGAGCGGCTGACCCGACCGGCCCGTTCACCACGGGAGCGCTTCGCCGACCAGGTGCTGGCCGAGCTGCGCAGACTCGGATTCCGGGACGCCGAATTTCGCCCGACCCAGTTCGCCATCGTGTGCGAATGCGGCCAGGACGCGTACAGCACGTTGTTTCTCTCCAAGGCGTTTTCGCGGTACCAACGCAGTCCGGGCGATCGCAAGCAGTTCGTCCGGGAGTTCGTCGCGCACAGCCTCATCCCGCCGGCCCAGCCCGAGAGCTTCGCGGAGGCGCTGCCCGAGCTGCGGCTCGCCCTGCGCCACGCGGCCAGGGGCACCCGCACGCTGCGCCGGCCGGCCCTGCCGCACCTCGACGAGGTCGTGCTCGTCGGCGAGACCCCGCTGGACATCGACAGCCCCGGCCGCTGGGGGGTGAGCCCGGAAGAGATCTTCGCCGCGGCCCACCAGCGCACGCTGGCCCGCGCCGAGCTGCCGGCCTCGGCGGGTTTCTTCGGTCCATCGGTACTGCACGTGCCCGACTACGGCGGCGAGCACCTGGTCTCCTGGGTGCTGCTGGAGGGCTGGCTGGCCGAGCTCGACGAGCAGGTCGGCGGGCGGGCGGTGGCGTTCCTGCCCAGCACGCTCATGCTGCTGGTCTGCGCCGACGAGCCGCGGCTGGTCGAGCAGCTGTTCGAGCTGGCCGGGGACGAGTACGCGCGCACGCCGCGGCCGCTGTCGCCGATGGCGTACACGACCGACGACGACGGGCGCGTGGTGCCGTTCCTGCCGCCTCGGGGGCATCCGGCGTACCCGGCCGCGGCCCGGGCGGCCCGGCGGCTCGCGGTCGACGTCGCCGAGCACCAGCGGCGGACCCTGGGCGATCCGCGGCTGGCCGGGGCCACCCTCGCCGCCCGGCCGGACGGGTCGGCGTTCACGACGGCCACCTGGGCGGTCGGGACGCCGGCGCTGCTGCCCTCCGTGGATCTGGTGGGCGTGTCCGTGCCGGGCGAGCGGGTGTTCCACGTGCCGTGGGCGCTGCTGGTCGAGGCCGACCTGTTGTTCGAGGAGGTCGCCTACCGGCCGGCTCGCTTCAGCGCGGTGGCGTCGCCGTCGCCGGCTTCGCTGGGGTACCTGCGGGAGCGCGCCGTGCGGTGGTGAGGCCCAGGGCCTCCTTGACCCGGTTCACGGTTCGCGCGGCGCGGTCCTGGGCCCGCTCGGCGCCGTCTTCCAGGACTTGTTCGATTTCTTCCGTGCCGAGCTGGTGGTACCGCTGCTGGAGCGGTTCGATGACGGCGAGGACCGCGTCGACGGCCGTGGCCTTGAGGGCGCCGTACGTTTCGTGATGCTGGGCGATCTGCTCGGCCTTGCCGCCCGTGCAGGCCGAGATCAGGTCGATCAGGTTGGCCACGCCCGGCTTGTGCTCGGGGTCGTAGACGACCTCGGTGCCGCCGTCCGTCACGGCTCGCATGATCTTGCGGCGCAGGACGTCGGGCGGGTCGAGCAGGAACAGCACGCCGTTGGTCCTCGCGCTGGTCTTGCCCATCTTGGCCGCCGGGTCGGCGAGGTCGGCCAGGCGGGCCGCGACCGGCGGGTGGACGGCCCGGGGGACGGTCAGCGCCGGGCCGTAGCGCTCGTTGAAGCGCATGGCGATGTCCCGCGCCAGTTCGACGTGCTGGCGCTGGTCGCGGCCGACCGGCACCTCCTCGATGTCGTGCAGCAGGATGTCGGCGGCCATGAGGACCGGGTAGGTGAGCAGGGACAGGCGGGTGCCGGAGCCGCCGCCCTTCTCCTTGAACTGGATCATCCGGTGCGCCTCGCCGTAGCTCGCGACGCACTCGAGCAGGTAGTGCAGCTCGGCGTGGGCGGGCAGGTCGGACTGGCGGTAGAGCAGCGTGCGGTGCGGGTCCAGGCCGGCCGCCAGCAGTAGGCCGGCGACCTGCAGGGACAGCTCGCGCAGGCGCTCGGGATCGTGCGGGACGGTCAGGGCGTGGAGGTCGGCGACGAAGGCGATCGTGGGGTGGGCGTGCTGGCCCTCGACCGTCGGGCGGATCGCGCCGACGTAGTTGCCGAGCTGCAGCGGGCCGGTGGGCTTGAAGCCCGAGATGCGGCGGTTGGCCAGGCTGTTGGACATTGCGCTCGCTCCTGTTCGGATTCTGGCCCGAGTCGAGCGTGTGCGCATACGAAGCGACCGCCCGAGACGGGCGGCCGTGGTGATATGTGGGGATATCGCGGTGCGCGAAGGATGGCCGCCCCTATGGGGCGCGCCAGCTCTGTCGATACGCGGGGCACTGCGACATGTATCCGAGGTTAGCACCCGGATAGCGGCGTTGGATGCATCGATATCGGGCAGCGGCTGGGGTTCCCGGCTGGCCCCTCCCAAGCGGCGTTTTCTGGTGTTCGCTGGAGCGGCGGGAAGGGATCACGGGGGGAGGACCTGTGCATCGATACATCGACGAGGACCGGGCCTGGCTGCGGCTGGAGTGCCCGGTGTGCCGGGGCTGGCTGGGGGTGCCGGCCGACGCGCCGCGCGGCCTCGCGGCGCAGCGGGTGGCGCGGCGGATCGACGCGTTCGCGCAGCGGCACCGGGCCTGTGGGGGGCCGCGATGATGCGGCTGCGGCAGTTCCGGCTGATGGTCGCGGGCGGGCTGCCCGACGCGGCGGCGGACGCGCTCTTCGACCGGGCGGACGACCTGTGCGTGGAGGTCAGCGCGGGCCCGGCGGCGGCGCCGGAGTTCGACGGGCTGCCGTGCGCGCTGCCGGCCGCGGACGGGGCGGTCGCCTGGGTGGCCTTCGACCGGATGGCGCCCGGGCTGGTGGACGCGGTCGTGTCGGCGGTCCGCGACCTCGACGCGGCGGGACTGGGGGTCGCGGCGGCGGCCGCCGACGACTCGCTGGTCACCGTGGAGACGGTGGCGGAGCGGCTCGGCCGGCCGGCGGAGGTGGTGCGGGCCTGGCCGCTGCCGGGCGTCGTGTTCGCGCACCCGCGGCGGCCGGTCTACGACTGGGCCGAGGTGGCCGAGTTCCTGGCGGGGCGGGCCGGGTACCGGCCGCCGGAGGAGGAGCCGACGTTCACGGCGGTGACGCTGCTGCTGCAGGTGCGCGCGCTCGCGCCGCGCCTGGAGCGGATGGGGCCGCTCCGGACACTGCTGCTCTGAGCCGCCGTCGCCGCGGGTTGTTGCGCTGCCTCGGGGCGGGCGTCAGACGTCGAACTCGCCGTCTTTGGCGCCCGCCACGAAGGCGTCCCGCTCGGGGCGGGTGTCAGACGTCGAACTCGCCGTCTTTGGCGCCCGCCACGAAGGCGTCCCACTCGGCCTGGGTGAAGACCAGGATGGGGCTGTCCGGATCGGCGCCGTTGCGTAGGCCGATGAGATCGTCGACGAACGCGACCTCGACGCGGCTGCCGTGGCTGTCGCCCGGTGCGGACTTCCACACGGCGCGGGAGCTGTCGAAGTCGCCTTTCGGATGGGGCAGCGTCATGGGCGTCACCGTACCGCCACGGGTGGCCGCGCGCGGCCCGCCCCGCCCGATCGGATGGCGGCCGGGTGTGCCCAGGGTGACGAGCGGCACGACGGCGGATGGCCGCTTCGATCATTACGATGCGGTGATGCGCGTGGGCATCATGGGCGGCACCTTTGACCCGATCCACCATGGACACCTGGTGGCGGCCAGCGAGGTCGCGGACCGGTTCGGGCTGGACGAGGTGGTGTTCGTGCCGACCGGTCAGCCCTGGCAGAAGAGCGAGTTCACGGTGAGCCCGGCCGAGGACCGGTACCTCATGACCGTCATCGCCACCGCCTCCAACCCGCGCTTCACGGTCAGCCGGGTCGACATCGACCGGGGCGGGCCGACGTACACAGTGGACACGCTGCGGGACCTGCGGGACGCGTACGGTCACGACGCCGAGCTGTTCTTCATCACCGGCGCCGACGCGCTTGGCAAGATCCTCTCGTGGAAGGACGCCGCCGACCTCTTCGAGCTGGCGCACTTCGTGGCCGTGACGCGGCCCGGCTTCGAGCTCAGCGCGTCGCACCTGCCGGACGACACGGTCAGCCTGGTGCAAGTGCCGGCCATGGCGATCTCGTCCACCGACTGCCGGCGGCGCGTGGAGGAGGGCAAGCCGGTCTGGTATTTGGTGCCGGATGGCGTGGTGCAGTACATCGCAAAGCGAGGTTTGTACCGAAAAGTCGGCAATAACTGATGCGCAAAATGTCGTACCCGCGTGAGAGGCTGGAACGAGCCCGGTGAGGTTGGCCGGGATCGTTCAACGAAGGGAGACCGGTGCCCGCCACTGAGCGTGCCCGCGAGCTGGCGCTCACCGCTGCGCAGGCAGCCGCCGACAAGAAGGCCGAAGACATCGTCATCCTCGACGTGGCCGATCAGCTGGTCATCACCGACGCGTTCCTGCTCGCCTCGGCGCCCAACGAGCGGCAGGTTCTGTCGATCGTCGACGCGATCGAGGAGCGGCTGGTGCAGCTGCCGGAGAAGGCCAAGCCGGTCCGCCGGGAGGGCGAGCGCGGCGGTCGGTGGGTGCTGCTGGACTACGTCGACATCGTGGTCCACGTGCAGCACACGGAGGAGCGGGAGTTCTACGCGCTCGATCGGTTGTGGAAGGACTGCCCGCAGATCGAGTTCGTGGACCGCGGCCTGCCGGCTTCCGCATGACGCTGCTCGTGCTCTGGCGGCACGGCCAGACCGAGTGGAACGCCGCGCACCGGATCCAAGGGCAGACCGACACCCCGCTGTCCGCGGTGGGGATCGCCCAGGCCATGGAGAGCGCGCCCCGCCTGCTCGCGCTGAAGCCCACCGTGCTGGTCGCCAGCGACCTCACCCGGGCGGCGACCACGGCCCGTGCGCTGGTCGACATCTCGGGGCTGCCGGTGACCTTCGACCCGCGGCTGCGCGAGCGCGGCTTCGGGGAGTGGGAGGGACACACCCACGCCGAGGCGACCGAGCGCTGGCCGGAGTCGTTCGCCCGCTGGCGGCGCGGCGAGGAGGTCCACGACGCCGGGGTCGAGGAGATCGACGCGGTGGCCGAGCGGATGAGCGCGGCCCTGCGGGAGACGGTCGCCGCCGCCGAGCCCGACGCCGTGATCGTGGCGGCTACGCACGGGGCCGCCGCCCGGTTCGCCGCCGTCCGGCTGCTCGGCTGGCCGATGGCGCTGGCCCCGGCGCTCGGCGCGCTGCACAACTGCCACGCCACCCACCTGCGGCACGACCCGCTGCGCGGCTGGATGCTCGAGGCCCACAACGTTGCGTAGCGGTATCGTCACATTCGCCGCGGAACCGTGGCCGGGCGACTAACGTCAAACGGTCATGAGACTTCGCATCGCCACGTTGGTCGTGCTCGCGGCGCTGGGCGGCTGCGCCTCTCAGGACGCGTCCTCGCCGGCCCTGGCCCCGCCCTCGGTCGCGCCGTCCTCGCCGGGGGCTTCCTCGGCCGCGCCCCTGGCGGGCCCGCCCTCCGGTTCGGTGATGTCGGTCCGGGGGACGCTGAAGGACGGGGTGGAGCCGGGGTGCGTGCTGCTGGCCACCGACGCCAAGACGTACCTGCTGATCGGCGGGGACCGGGCGGCGATGAAGAGTGGTCAGCAGGTGACCGTATACGGCACGCCGCAGCCCGATCTCATGACGACCTGCCAGCAGGGCACGCCGTTCAAGGTCACGAAGATCGAGCCCTGAGCGCCACCGGGCCGCAATCGGCTACGGTGCGGACATGACCGTTGCCGTGGTCACCGACTCGACCGCGTACCTTCCGCCAATGCCCATCGCCGCCCCGCGGCTCACCGTCGTGCCACTCGCCGTCGTCGTCAACGGGGTGCTGGGGCTGGAGACCGTCGACATCGACTCGGCCACGGTCGCCGACGCCCTCAACGCCCGGCGGGTCGCCGTGACCACATCGCGTCCCTCGCCGGAGGCGTTTTCCCAGGTGTACCGCGAACAGCTCGACTCCGGCGCGGACGCCGTCCTGTCGGTGCACCTGTCGGCGCGGCTCTCGGGCACGTACGACGCGGCGGTGCTGGCGGCCGAGGAGTTCGGCGACCGGGTCGAGGTCATCGACACCCAGTCGACCGGGATGGGGCTCGGCTTCCCGGCGCTGGCCGCCGCCGAGGCCGCGGCCGCCGGGGGCTCGCTCGCCCAGGTGCGGCAGGCGGCGCTCGACGCGGTGGGCCGGACCACGACGCTGTTCTACGTCGACACGCTGGAATTCCTGCGGCGCGGCGGGCGGATCGGGGCGGGGGCCGCGCTGCTGGGCACCGCGCTGTCGGTGAAGCCGATCCTGCACACCACCGATCAGGGGGTGGTGGTGCGCGAGAAGGTCCGCACGGCCGGCCGCGCGCTGGCCCGGCTGGTCGACATCGCCGTGGAAGCGTCCGGCGACGGGGACGTCGACGTCGCCGTGCACCATCTGGCCGCGCCCGACCGGGCCGACGGCTTGCTCACGACGCTGAAGGAGCGGCTCGGGGAGCGGCTGCGGGCGGCGTACCTCACCGAGGTCGGCGCCGTGGTCGGCGCGCACGTCGGGCCGGGGATGGTGGCCGTGGTGGTGCACCGGGCCGCGGCCGGCGCATAGCAGATCAACTGCCGTTCCGGCGGTTATCCACAAGGGGTCGGTTATCCACAGATCCGGGGGTCGAGGCCCGCGAGGGGCGGGCGTTCCGGCCTAACCTGCCGGGTCATGTGGCGCACTGACGAACATGATGACGACGTTCCCCGGGTCACTGCCCTGTCTTCGGAACTCTCGGACATGGGCGACGAGTACCCATGGGACGGCGCGATTCGAAGATCGGGCGAGCCGGAGAAACCGCCGCGGGCCGGGTCCTCGGCGTTCTCGGCGTTCGATCCGGGGCGGCGCGGGGTGCGGGTGCTGCTCGTGGTCGCCGGGCTGGTGGTGTGCATCTCGGCCGGGATCGTGTGGTGGTCGCGGCCCCGGGTGACGGCGGCGCCGCAGGTGAGCGCGGCCCCGGCCGCCGCCGGCTCGCCCAGCCCGGCGGCCCTGCTGGTGGTCTCCGTCACGGGCCGGGTGCAGCACCCGGGGCTGGTGCGGCTGCCGGCCGGATCGAGGGTGGCGGACGCGATCGAGGCGGCCGGCGGGGTGCTGCCCGGCGTCGATCTCACCGGCGTCAACCTCGCCCGCAAGGTCGTCGATGGCGAGATGATCGCGATCGGCGTGACCCCGCCGCCGGGGGCGGTTGCCGGCGGCCCGGGCGGCGGCCCCACCGGCGGCCCGGTCAACCTCAACACCGCGACGCTCGCCGAACTGCAGTCCCTGCCCGGGATCGGTGAGGTGCTGGCGCAGCGGATCGTGGAGTACCGCGAGGCCCACGGCGGCTTCCGGGCGGTGAGCGACCTACGGCAGGTCGAGGGGATCGGCGACGCCAAGTACCAGCAGCTCAAGAGCCGCGTGACGGTATGAACGCGGACATGCGACTGGTCGGTGCCGCGCTGGGCTGCTGGTCCGCGGCGATCGGCGCGCTCTTCGTCCCGACCGGCGCCGGCTGGGCCGTTGGGGGATCGGCCCTGCTGATTGCCGTCGCGTGGCCCTTCCTGGCCGGCCGGCATCCGGTCGGGGCCACGCGATGGGTCGTCGCGGCGGTCGCGGCCGGGGTGGCGTGCGGCGCCGCGGCCACGGCGGCGCGGATCGGGGAGCGCGACGCCGAGCCCTTGCGGGGCCTGGCGGCGCGCAATGCCCAGGTCACGGTCGAGGTGCGGATCACCGACGACCCCCGCCTCGGGCGGGCTCGCGTGGGGCGGGACGCCACCGTCGTCGTGCCGGCGCGACTGGAGTGGGTCGCGACCGGGGACGGCCGGCGGATCGCCCTGGGCGCGCGGGTGCTGGTGCTCGGGGCCGACCGCGGGTGGCTCGGGCTCCTGCCGGGCCAGCGGGCCGAGGCCGAGGGGCGGCTCGCGCCGGCCGGGGGAGGCGACCTGCGGGCGGCGCTCGTCTCGGTGCCGGGGAGGCCTCGGCCGATCGGGGCGGCGCCGTACGTGCAGCGGGCCGCCGGGGTGCTCCGGGCCGGCCTGCAGCGGGCCTGCGCGGGGCTGCCGGCCGAGCCGGGCGGGCTGCTGCCGGGCCTGGTCGTCGGGGACACCAGCCGGCTCGATCCCGCGCTCGCCGACGACTTCAAGACGACCGGGCTGACGCACCTTACGGCCGTATCCGGAGCTAACCTGGCAATTCTCATCGGGCTGGTGCTCGCGGTCGCGCGGTGGGGCCGGGCCGGGCCGCGGGTGGCGGCCGTCGTGTGCGTCGTCGCGCTGGCCGGCTTCGTGGTGCTGGTGCGTCCGTCGCCCAGCGTGCTGCGGGCCGCGGCGATGGGCGGCCTGGCGCTCGTCGCGCTGGCACTCGGGCGGCCGCGGGCGGCGGTGCCCTCGCTGGCCGCCGGGGTGCTCGGGCTGGTGGTGGTCGATCCGGAGCTGGCCGTCGACGCCGGGTTCGCGCTGTCGGTGCTCGCCACCGGCGGGCTGGTGCTGATCGCGCCCCGGTGGCGGGAGGCGCTGCAGGCCCGGGGCTGGCCGCGGGTGGCCGCCGAGGCGTTCGCGGTGCCGGCCGCGGCCCAGGCCGCCTGCGCTCCCGTCATCGTCGCGATCTCCGGCGGGGTCGGCCTGACCACCGTCCCGGCCAACCTCCTGGCGGAGCCCGCGGTCGCGCCGGCCACGATCCTGGGGATCTTCTCGGCGGTACTGTCGCCGCTCGCCCCCACCGCGGCCGCCTTCGCCGCCTGGCTCGCGTCGTGGCCGGCCCGCTGGCTGGTGCTGATCGCGCACCGGGGCGCGGACGTGCCGGCCGGGGTGCTGCCGTGGCCCTCCGGCACGGCGGGCGGGCTGCTGCTCGCGCTGCTGGTGACGGCGCTGCTGGTGGGGTTTCGCTTCCCGGCGGTACGGCGGGCAGTCCTCGTCACCACCGTCGCCGCCGTGCTCGGGGCGGTGCCGGTGCGCCTTGTCGCCGCGGGCTGGCCGCCGCCGGGCTGGCTGATCGTGGCCTGCGACGTGGGCCAGGGCGACGCGCTCGCCCTGGCGGCCGGCCCGGGCGCCGCGGTGGTCGTCGACGCGGGCCCGGACCCGGAACCGGTCGACGGCTGCCTGCGCCGCCTCGGCGTGCGTCGCGTCCCGCTGCTCGTCCTGAGCCACTTCCACGCCGACCACGTGGGCGGCCTCGACGGCGTGCTGCGCGGGCGCGCCGTCGGCGGCCTGCTCGCGCCGGACTTCGCCGAGCCGGTTGCGGCGCGGGCCGCGGTCCTCGCGCACGGCCTGCCCCGCGTGGCCGGCCCGCCGGGGGCGGCGCTGGACGTGGGCGGGGTGCACCTGGTGGTGCTCGCCCCGGTGCGCCCGCTGGCCGGCACTCGTTCGGATCCGAACAACAACTCGCTGGTGCTGGCGGTGACGACCGGTGGGGTGCGGCTGCTGCTGACCGGCGACGCGGAGACGGAGGAGCAGCTCAGCCTGCTCGCGGCGGACGATCCGGGCGTGCTGCGGGCCGAGGTCTTGAAGGTCGCCCATCACGGTTCGCCCTACCAGGATGAGGGCTTCCTGGAGGCCGTCGCGCCGCGGATCGCGCTGGTCAGCGTCGGGGCCGGCAACGACTACGGGCACCCGAGCCCGGTGCTGATGGCCCGGCTCGTGCGGGGCGGGGCGCAGGTGCTGCGTACCGACGAGCACGGAGACCTGGCGGTGCTACGGGACGGGGCCGGTCGGCTGGCGGTATCGGTGCGCAAAGAGTAGGCATTTGGCCGGATATGTCCGCCACGCCGTGACGGACATATCCGACTTTTCGGTTATCAGTGTCTCATCGAATGGCGCGGACGTTGCTCGATGCGTGGTCGCCAGACTGCGGTGTGTGACCGCGGCGGTCGAGTCCCGCGTCGGCGGCCGGATGCGTGAAACGATGGCTGGCGTGTCGAACCTTCCCCGCCTTCGCCTGGTGATCGGCGACGAAGAGCTGCTCGTCTCCCGCGCCGTCGCCGAGACCATCGCCGCCGCGCGCGCCGAGGAGCCGGACACCGAGGTGCGGCAGCGGCCCGGCGGCGAGCTCGTCGCGGGGGAACTGGCCGAGATGCTCAGCCCCTCGCTGTTCGGTGGCCGGCGGGTGCTGGTCGTGCACGACGGGCAGGACGCGAAGAAGGACGTGTCGGCGGCGCTGGTCGGTTACGCGAAGAACCCCGAGGACGACGTGGTGCTCGTGGTCACGCACGCGGGCGGGGCCAAGGGCAAGGCGCTGGCCGACGGGCTGAAGGCGGCCGGCGCCGACGTGGTGCCGGCGGCGAAGATCAGCAAGCACCGCGAGCGGGTCGACTTCGTGCGCAACGAGATCCGGCGGCAGGGCGGCAAGATCGGCGAGGACGCGGCCGAGGCACTGCTCGCCGCGGTGGGCAACGACCTGCGCGAGATCGTGGCGGCCTGCTCGCAGCTCATGGCCGACACCGGGGGTCGCATCGACGCCAAGGTCGTCGCGCAGTACTACAAGGGTCGCGCCGAGGTGTCCGGCTTCACGGTCGCCGATGCCGTGATGGTCGGCGACGTGGCGGGTGCGCTGGAGGCGCTGCGGTGGGCCCTGCACGTCGGGGTCGACCCGGTGCCGATCGCCGACGCCATCGCCGACGGGGTCCGGAGCGTGGCCCGGGTGGCCGCGGCCGGGAAGGGGAGTGCATACCAACTCGCCGGAAGTTTGGGAATGCCTCCGTGGAAGGTCGAACGCGCGCAGCGCCAAGCCCGTGGCTGGACGGCCGAGGCGCTCGTTGATGCCATGCGAGCGGCGGCAGAGTGCAATGCCGCCGTGAAGGGTGGATCTGATGACCGCGGCTATGCCCTCGAGCGGGCGGTGTTCGCAGTGGTCGCTGCGCGCGGTGGAGGAATAGGACGATGACGACGAGCAACGGGTTGGCGCACCAGGCACCGCTCTACGTGCGTGCGCTGCGGCTTCGCCACCTCCATGTGGGTGGGTTCGTGAGTTTCCTGCTCTTCGAGTGCATGATCGCCGCCGGGGTTCTCCTGGCACTGGCGGAGCTGGTCAGCTGGTGGGCCGTGCCCGTCCTCCCGGCGGTCGTGGCCACCATGGTCAAGGTCAACGACATGGTGATCGGCGGCTCCCGCCGGGCGCGCGCGAATGCCCGCGCGGCCGCCGCGGGTTCACCCGATCGAGCGTCATCCATCAGGGTGGAACCGGATGCCCGACCGGACGAGCGGGCGTCGGTTCCACGGCGTACCGCGACCGCGCTCGACCGCGCCGAGATCGCCCGCGCCGCCCGCGCCACGGGATCCGGTGCCGGCCCTTCGGACTCGCGGGCCTCGGGGTCTCGGGCCGTGGGCGCGACCGCGGGGGCCGCCGGCGGCTCCGGCGCGCGGGCCGCGGAGGCCCCGGCGGGCGCCACC